>JAFUHS010000172.1 GCA_017468745.1 Treponema sp.
AGCCCAGATTTTTTTGCTCTCAAAATCTTCGGGGATAAGACCGTAGTTTCCAATCAGGGGGAAAGTCTGCGTGATGATTTGCCCGAAATAGCTGGGATCGGTGAGGGTTTCGATGTAGCCGGTCATTCCTGTGGTGAAGACCGTCTCACCGATTGTTTTCCCCCGCGCGCCGATTGCCTTTCCTTCAAAAACGCTGCCGTCAGCAAGAATCAAAAAAGCCTTGTCGCTCAAAAACATAATTCCCCCAAAATAAAAAGGCGTTCACTCCATCTGCCGACACTTATAGCGGCAAATCGAATGAACGCCTTTGTTCTTGAAAGTTATACCCTCTTTGCCCAATGTGGTCAAGAGCGAAAGAAAGAAATAGGAAAGGAAGTAATTTTTGCAAAATAAAATTTATATGCTATAATCTTAAATTAAAAAGGAGAAAAATAATGCATGAAGAAAATGGAATCGTATATTCTGACAATCCTGAAAAAATACTCACGGTT
Organism: Treponema sp.; assembly: GCA_017468745.1. Classification (GTDB taxonomy): domain Bacteria; phylum Spirochaetota; class Spirochaetia; order Treponematales; family Treponemataceae; genus Treponema_D. Next base: position 492 of record JAFUHS010000172.1, read on the forward strand.
CTTGAAGTCCGCCACATGTACAGCGGCATCTATCTGATAAAATTTTCAGACGGTGTAGTAAAACTTTTTGACACGACTATTTTAAAAGGTGAAGTCTTTGAACCTCTAAAAAAACCGGAAGTTTACGAAAATCCGCAACTTGAATTCGGAATTGTTACTTGGAATAACGGTGAAATAGACTGTTCTCCTGATTTTATGTATGAAAATGGTTTTGTTTACAATACAAAAGATGTAATTTCAGTTGCATAATTTTTTTCGTTCCTTCGCTTGACAAAAATTTTTCTTCACGCTATAAATATGCCGTCACAAGACAACGAGGTCGCAAAGTTCACGCTTTGCGGCCTTTTTTTATTCGGCGATGATGTCGGGCATGTGCGCAGTGTCTGATGTCACCGCCGTTTTTTTTTGGAGGTATTTATGCAAGATTTATGGAGCGTTTGGTTTTTAATCGGCGCGGCTTTCGTCTTCTGGATGCAGGCCGGATTTGCAATGGTAGAGACAGGATTTACCCGGGCGAAGAACGCGGGCAACATCATAATGAAAAACCTGATGGACTTCTGCATCGGTACAGTTATGTGGTTTTTGATTGGAGCCTCTTTCATGCTCTCTTTCACAGACCCGGTGACTGGCGAAGTGAGCAGGGGAATCTGGAGCGTATTCGGAAAGCCCGGATTTTCGGTTTTCACGGATTACGCCCATTTTGACTTTTCAAACTTTGTTTTCAACCTTGTTTTCTGTGCCACAACGGCAACAATCGTTTCAGGCGCAATGGCAGAGCGGACGAAATTCAGCTCTTACTGCATTTATTCGGCAATCATTTCAGGAATTATCTACCCGATTGAGGCTCACTGGACCTGGGGCGGCGGATTCTTGGCACAATGGGGATTCCATGATTACGCAGGTTCGGCCTGTATTCACATGGTAGGCGGAATCTGCGCCCTGATTGGTGCGGCTATGGTAGGACCAAGAATCGGCAAATTTACCAGAGATGAGGGCGGAAAGGTTGTAAAGGTAAAGGCTTTTCCAGGCCACAACCTGACAATCGGAGCTTTGGGTGTCTTCATCCTCTGGCTGGGCTGGTACGGCTTCAACGGTGCGGCGGCAACTGATGTTCCAACCCTTGGCTCAGTCTTTTTGACTACGACAGTAGCCCCGGCAGTTGCAACAGTTGTAACAATGATTTTCACATGGATTAAGTACGGAAAGCCCGATGTTTCCATGTGCCTCAACGCTTCCCTTGCGGGTCTGGTCGCAATCACGGCTCCCTGTGATGTGACAGACTGTGCGGGAGCTGCAATCATCGGTGCTGTGGCGGGCCTTCTCGTCGTCTTCGGAATCTGGCTTTTGGACTACAAGCTCCACATTGATGACCCGGTAGGCGCGGTGGCAGTCCACATGATGAACGGAATCTGGGGAACAATAGCCGTGGGACTTTTCGCCACAAAATCTGCCCCTGGCTTTGAGACGGCTGGAATTGCAGAAGGTCTTTTTTACGGCGGCGGATTCGGTCAGCTTTTCAAGCAGTTAGGCGGAATGGCAGTAATTATCCTCTGGACTGTAGTTACGATTACGATTGTCTTCACTGTGATTAAAAAGCTTCACGGCTTACGCGTTTCTACAGAAGAAGAAATCATCGGTTTGGACAAGATTGAGCACGGTCTGGACTCAAGCTACGCAGGATTCGACATCGCCCAGAACTATTCCAGCGCGGAAGTTGCGGCGGCAAAGAAAGACGGTGTTAAAATCCCGGAAGAAGCGGCTGTTCCAGTGGTCAAGGTTCCGTCAAGTAAGCCGGACGCAAAGTTCCACAAAGTCGTCATCGTGACCCGCCAGACAAAATTCGACGAAATCAAGGCGGCCATGAACGACATCGGCGTTACCGGCATGACCGTAACCAATGTTTTGGGCTGCGGAGTCCAGCACGGAGCCGGGGAATTCTACCGAGGTGCCCAAATCGACATGACCCTTTTGCCGAAAATCAAGGTTGAAATCGTCGTGAGCGAAGTCCCGGTCGATCTGGTTGTGACAGCCGCAAAAGAAGTGCTTTACACCGGTCACATCGGTGACGGAAAAATCTTTGTTTACGATGTGGAGAATGTAATCAAAGTCCGCACCGGCGAAGAAGGATATGAAGCCCTGCAGGATTAAACTCTTGTTGATAAAAAATCACAATTTCGCTTGACAAAAAAAAATCAAAACGATATAAAAGAAACATCAAACGGCAATGAGGTCGCAGGAATGTAATTCTTGCGACCTCTTCTGTTTTAAACTGACAATGGCGTCGTGCTTTCTTTTCTGGTGTACAACGGATAAAGAAACACGGCGCTTTTTTCGTGTTAGGGATTGAAGCACCGCCGAAGGCGTTCTGTAGTGACCGTAGGGAACGAAAGAATGAAGCGACAGCGGAAGTGCGGAAAGCCCGACCCTGAGTGATGGGATTCCCGCGTCAAGCGCGGGAATGACAGAACGAAGGGAAACACCCAAATAAATATTCAAAGTAGGAGATTTTTATGGACAAAGTAACTTCAATTTTCGGAGAGAATGTTTTTAACGAGACTGTGATGAAAGCCCGCCTGCCAAAAGAGACTTTCAAGCAGCTGATGAAAACCATTGATGATGGCGAAAAACTCAGCCCCACTGTGGCAAATGTCGTTGCAAACGCAATGAAGGACTGGGCAATCGAAAAAGGCGTCACGCATTTTACCCACTGGTTCCAGCCTTTGACAGGCACCACGGCAGAAAAGCACGATTCTTTCATCACGCCGTCAAGCG
>JAFUHS010000173.1 GCA_017468745.1 Treponema sp.
TACCCCCTCTGCGGGAGTCCCCGCAACGCCCCTGTGTTACTATCTAAAGAAACAGTAACATGAAGTTATGTTACTGTCAATAGAAACAAAACGAAAAAATCATAGATTTTTCTGAGGCTAGCTTGCAGTTGATTGCGCCCTAAAAATTCCGCTATAATTTAGCCATGTCAAAACCTTTGATTTGTTTGTGCCTTACCGCTCCTACGGTGGCAGAAGACCTTGCCCTCATCGAAAAATACCGCCCTTACATTGATTTAGTTGAATTGCGCGTGGATTTACTTGCTGACGATGAGCGCCTTGTAATTCGCGATTTTCCTTCTAAGGCGGGATTGCCCTGTATTCTTACTATTCGCCGGACCGTTGATGGCGGGCAATTTTCTGAGGGAGAGGCGGCTCGCTCCATGCTTTTTGCCCGCGCCCTTGCCTTTGCCAGCGAGGATTCCAGCAAGAATTTCGCTTATGTCGATTTTGAGGAAGACTTTCACATTTCTTCCTTACAGGATGCGGCTATGGCTTACGGAACGAAAATCATCCGTTCTTTCCATGACATGAAAAATCCCCTTCCCAGCGTGGCAGAAAAACTCCGTCAAATGAGGGTTTCCCGCTACGAAATTCCTAAAATCGCATTCATGCCCCATTCTCTTTCCGATGTCACAAAACTTTACACCGAAATGCAGCAATTTGAAGGCTCTGACCAAATCGTCTGTGCAATGGGAAGTTTAGGCTTACCGACAAGAATTCTCGCAGGAAAATTCCAGTCATATTTGAGTTACACTTCACCCGAAGACTTGGAACTGGCTCTTTCTGACATCGGCCACACCGATCCAAAAACGCTGGAAGAAATCTATCACTTCCACGAGCTTGATGAAAAAACATTAGTTTTCGGAATCACAGGCTACCCCCTTAAATACACTTCAAGTCCCGCCCTCCACAACACGAATTTCAAAAAAGAAAAAATGAATGCGGTTTACATTCCCTTCAAAGCCGAAAGAGCCAGCGAAGCCTTTGAATTTGCAAGCACTCTCGGCATCAAAGGATTTTCGGTCACCATTCCCCATAAAGAAGACATTATAAAGCACTTGCAGAAAACCGACAAAAAGGTCGCTGAAATCGGAGCCTGCAACACGGTCATAAGCGAAGACGGAATCTGGGCGGGCTACAACACGGACTGCACAGGATTTTCAAAAGCCCTCTGTGAGTTCACCGGCCTCAAAAATCTCAAAAAGAAAAAGGTCGCCATTATCGGTGCGGGCGGTGCTGCAAAAGCAATCGCCTATGCCATCAAAGAACTGGGCGGAAAAGCCTGCGTCTTCAACAGGACGCTTACAAAGGCGAAAATGCTGGCAGAACGATTCGGATTCAAATACGCCTCTCTGGGAATGGAGTCAATCGAAATCCTGCGGGAATATTCAGAAATCATCGTCCAGACCACTTCAAAAGGCATGGGCATGACCGGCGAATCAAACGAAGAGACCGATCCTCTCTGGTTCTACGACTTTTCGGGGGAAGAGCTTCTCTACGACATCATTTACAAACCCGAAATCACGCCCATCATGGCCAGAGCCGCAAAATCCGGCTGCAAAACTCAAAACGGCTTCACGATGCTCAAATATCAAGGCGACGAACAATTCAGATTATTCAAAACCGCAAAATAAGAGGAAAATATGGCAATCACAAAAGACGAACAGAAAGTTCTCGCGGCAAAAACCGCAATCGATACGCTCATTGAGCAGAAAAAAATCTTCTCCGGCATGAAAATCGGACTGGGAACAGGCAGCACGGCTCTTCCTGCCGTAAAAAGGCTTTCAGAACGAATCGCAGACGGAACTTTGAAGGACATCAAGGCGGTCGTTACTAGCTTCCAAACCGAAAATTACTGCAAGGATTTAGGCATACCTGTTTACACTCTCAATGACCGCGAAATTGATGCGGAACTTGACCTTGCCATTGACGGAGCGGACGAAATCGACCCGGAAAACAATCTTATTAAGGGTGGCGGAGCCGCTCATTTGCTTGAAAAAATCGTTGAATATAACGCAAAAGAACTTGTTATTGTGGCTGACGAATCAAAAATTGTCGCTCACATGGGAACGAAATTTCCTCTTCCTGTTGAAATTATTCCTGGAGCAAGAAAATCTGTCGAAAAGAAACTCAATGCCATGGGTGCAAAATGCGTGTTGCGTGAAGGAGTGCGAAAATGCGGACCTGTAATCACTGACAACGGCAATCAGATTCTCGACTGCACATGGGAAAAACCTGTAAATCCCGCCGAAATGGAAGATAAAATCTCAAAAATCGTCGGCGTGGTTGAAGTGGGATTTTTCACGAAGCTCCGCCCGACGGCATTCATCGCCCATTCAGACGGAAGCGTGGAAATTAGGAATTAGGAATTAGGAGTTAGCTGTTAGGAACTCTCTGATTCTTGGTAAGTTTTCCTGAGCAGCAAGGCGACCTAAGTCATAGACCCGCTGGAGTTCATCGGGGTTATTCTCAGTCCGGCTTATTCCCAAAGATTCAGTCGGGCAGATAACCATGGCTTTTCCCGCCGCTTCCTGAGCGAAGACATAATCTTTCTGGCTGTTATACATTTCGTGGCGGTGGAGCATGGCATCAAAAAGCCTGGGATATTTTCGGAGAGAGAATTTCATAAATTTAAGGGCAGAAGAAGGCTCTTTTACAAAATCCCTGGGCTGGGTGAGAATCACAAGGTTCTTTTCATAGCCCATTTCCTCAAAAGCCTTTAAGGGAATTGAATCAGTCATGCCGCCGTCCAAAAGCTCGTAGCCGTCAATTTTTACCACGCGGGAAACGAGGGGCATACTGGCACTTGCCCGCATCCATGTCAAATCAGATTCGTCACAGGTTTTCAACTCTTTGTAAACCGGCTTTACAGTCTTGCAATCGGAAGCCACCGCATAAAAGGCAAGGGGATTTGAGCGGTAAGTTTCATAATCGAACAAATCAAGCTTGTTTGGAAGCACATTGTAGCAGAAATCCGCGCCGTAAAGATCGCCCGTCAAAAGAAGGGAGCGGAAAGAACAATAGTGCCAGTCATGGGAAAAGCGTTTGTTGTAGCGGATAGCCCGCCCAATCTGCTTAGACTTAAAATTGCAGCCAAAGGTCGCTCCCGCAGAAACGCCAATTGCTCCGTCAAAAGAAATTCCGTTTTCAAGAAGGACATCGCAAACACCAGCGGTAAACATTCCCCGCATGGCTCCGCCTTCCATTACCAAGCCTGTACGCATGACAGAATTATAGCAGAAATGAAGGGAGCTGGGGAAGAAAGACGAGTCTTACCCCAGTAACTCCCCAATCGCCTGAATATCTTCCCCGCTCACGCCAGCCGCTTCCGCACATTCCTGCCATTTTTGAAGGCCCTCGCTCACCTGAGCATAGATTCGTTTTTTTTCGGCATTGGTGAGGCCTGCGATTTTGGCACAGTTTTCGTAATCTTCAAATTCGATATTTTTTCGCTTGCCGTTTATGGTCATCTGGTGGCTGCTAGTCCATGCACCCGCCGGATTGTAGGCAAAGGCGACATCATAGGCAGGGGCAAGATGCCAGCTTCCGCTTTTATCCATGAGGAAGGAAATATTTTTTACATGGTCGTCGCAATTCATGGCAAGGACATTGAAAATCATGCGGCGGAAAAGCTCTGCCTTGTCGCTGTGGGGAAGGGAAAGAATGTTCATAATCGTAAAGGCCTGCTCATAACTTGCGCTGCCCGCCTGATTGAAGTCAAAATGCCCCAGAGCGGCAAGAGACTGCATGTGAAGTTTCTGCACCCGCCCCCGCTCATCTATAAAACGGTCAAATCGCTTCGTCATAAAATGACGGTTTTTTCCGTCAGGAAGAAGCCGGCACTGGCTCATTGTAATTCCGCATTCTTTTGCCATGAGGTAATAGGCGTACTCTATAAGACCGAAATCCGTCTTGTCGGAGCTTTCCTTGTCGCGGTTTTCCTGCACCCCGCTGAATTTGATAAGCCAGTGCTCAAATCCGCTGCCAGGCTCGATTTGACCTGAGCGGACTTCGTTTGTAGCCGGATTGAGGGCAATGACAGCCTTTGCTCTGGCTCCTCCCGCCGAAGTTCCAAGGGATATGATTTTTTGCAGGGATTTTGAAAGATTCCGTTTGTCTGCCTCGTCAAGCACGACCGAAAGATTCTGCCGGTGGGAAAGAATGAGGGAAGACAGTTCCACCAGCTCTGAAACGGCAATCTGCTCATTTTGATTTTGCCCGCCCTCTTCACTGATGACGGGAAAGTATTCAAGAGCCCCCATGCCCCGCGTGCCTGTGTAGCAAAGACGCTCCACCGCGTTAAAGGATTCCAAAAGCCGTCCCTGTTTTGCAAGATAAACAGAAATAAGCTCGTTACCGAATTTGTCGGGCAGGGAATCGCTTAAAAGCCCCGGAAGCCCGAAAAATGAGTCATAAGATAAATCGGGAAAGCGGAAAACGCCCGGCCTTAGCGGCATCATCACAGGGGAAACCTGGATTCCCGAAGAAAGAAAAGACTCGTCGTATTCAAATTCCGCGATTCTTTGGGAATCGTCAAGAGAGATTGCACCGATTGTCGCTCCCCAGAGCCTGATTTCCGCGCTGTATCTCACTTATCTTCCTCCCAGATGAAAGGCTTAGTGTGGTCGATTTTGAACTGAGCGTTTTTATTTGCCTTAGAACTTGCCCTGACCCTCTGGGGAAGAGAACCTGAATCTTTTACGGCAAGATATTCCATGGGAGTCGGCTCAGAGGAAGGAAGCAGATTTTCGAGAGATGAAAGCATGTTGAGGGCACGAAAAAGTTTTACCAGATTGAGAAGCTGTAAGCCCTCACCCTTTTCGGCCCGCTCAATGGTACTTTTTGCCACCCCACTGTTTTTGGCAAGCTCTGCCTGAGTGAGACGGGCACGGACTCGGGCTGCTTTTAGTCTTTGACCAAGCTCAATGAGAATTTGCTCGTCTGTCTGCCAGAAAAATGCTTTCTTGCTCTTCCACATGGCTTAATGCTACAACGACTTCCTCACCATGTCAATAGTCAAATATAAAGAATTAACACGCTTTTTACAACTTAATTCTTTATTTTTGAAGATTTATTTTAAAAGTTTATTCAGCGTTGCATCCCGCTGCCGCCAGTTTTTATCGACTTTAACCTGCAAGTCCAAATCGATTTTGTAGTCAAAAATCTTTCGAAGGGCTTTTATGCTTTCCACGCGGATTGTCTTAATCATCTGGGCACCTTTTCCGATGACGATTCCTTTCTGACTCTCTTTTTCAACGCAGAGAAAAGCCCGGCACCACATTTTGTTAGGAGTTTTCATCTCCATATCCGCAATCTGCACATAAACGGCATGGGGAACTTCCTGATCCAGGCGGTTGATTGCCTGCTCGCGGATTACCTCTGCAATTCGGAAATCCACTTCCTGATCTGTGTAAAATTCCTCGCTGTAAAGGTGAGGCGCGACTTTCGCCATATCGTAGAGAGCTTTCAGGACTTCATTGATTCCAACATCATTTTTTGCCGACATTTCAAGAATCCGGTTTTCTGGAACCAGAGGCAAATGAACCTTTATGAATTTCCTGGCATGTTCGAGAAGGGGATTTTTTTCATCGACTTTGTTCAGCGCGATTACAAGCTTATCCTGATGAGACTTTAAGATTTCTGCAATCATCCGCTCTTCTTCAGCGCAATTTCTTGTTGAATCGATTATGTAAAGCACAAGATCGCTGGAATCAAGCTGGTCTGCGACGATATTCCTCATGCGAAGGTTCATTTTCTTTTCTGAGTCGTGATAGCCAGGAGTGTCAACAAAAACAAGCTGCCCGAGAGAGGTGTTTACGATTCCGCGGATTGCATTTCGCGTTGTCTGGGGCATTGCGCTTACGATTGAGACCGGCTCGCCCGCCGCCGTATTCAAGAAAGTTGATTTCCCTGCAGAAGGCCGCCCGATAATCGTGACAAGGGCAGTTTTATCACCCACAGGCGGCTGGACTTCAGTTTCTGCCTTTTCATTCAATTCAGATTCGATATTTTCGCTCATAGAATCAATTTTATAGGAATCCAAGGAATTTTTAAAGGACATCATTGAAGACTTGTCTCAAAAAAATTGCATTTTCGAGGCTTACCTGAATACAATCTTTACTATAAGTCATCATATGAAACATAAGGCGTAACAAATTCTTTCGCATCCGCAAATGCCAGAGACTCATAGTTATCCGCATTGAACAAACATACATGTGAACCTATAGTTTTACTTGCTGAATAGTTATACAAATCCCAAAAACTACAGTTCAGATTTTCCATGATGCTATCAAAAAAAATATGGGTAAATCGGTTTGAAAGCCAGACTCCCAGTTCAACGCTGAAAATATCTGCAAGTGAGGTTTCCTGCCCATTTGCCGCCGTGAAAGCAAGAACACCATCTATCCCTTCGGCTACATGAAGAACGCTCGCAGAGTAACAAGTCTCGGTGACAATAAGCAGTTTTCGGAATCTGTTTTCTGCTTTCATTTTTTTGAGCGTTTCTTCCATAAGTTCAGTAGTAAAACCGCTCTGCTTCCCATCCGCCCAGACAAACTGCCCCAATGTGCTTGAACCATTTCTGTTGGCTCCATGGCCAGACCAAAACCACAGTATGTTTGCATGCTCATCCGTATTCAAGACCGTCGGCGTTTTTGCAAGCCTTGGATTTGTCACAGCCGACCGGTCTACATCAACGGATTGTCCGCATAAAATCTCTGACACTCTCTCAGGATTTAACTCACTCAAAAGGTAATCAATTTCAACATCGTCTGTATAAAGATTTTCCCCGTTAATGCGGCAAAAAATCTCGCCGGGGCGCTTATTTCTTTTATATGAAGCGATATCATCAGCGATAATCAGCACGATATTATCATCACTGAAACCGTTACTCTTCAAGAACTGATACAGGTAAAGAGCATCTGCCTGATGGCGGTAATTCGACCAGCCTGTGCTTGCGGCAATAATCACAGCCCAGCTACTTTTGCGGGACTCATAAGTGATATTTGCAGCCTTACTTTCCTCCAGCAGCATTTCGTCGATATCTATATCCCATAGCCATGACCGAGTTGAATCCACCGTGCCAATTCCGCAGTCTGAATCGGAGATATATTGCAAAGTCAAGAAATTACCATCAATGACTATCCATTGAGCATACACAGTTTCAAGTGCAGAAGTGTATTCTTCTGAATCAAAATCCAATGCTCCTGTCGCTCCATTAATATTTACGCTTATACCGCTCTGGATTTTCGAGAGAACCTGTGACATTCCGTACGCAGTCCAGGCGTTTATGCCGTCATCAGCAGAGCCGTTAAAACCAATCAGACAATTGTTTATGTTTTCGTTTGAAAATGCGTTCTTATCTGTATTTTCCTTTTGTATGCATGATGCCGCCGCAAAGCCGCAGAGCAACAGGGCATCGTAAAAATGAGCTTCTCCTACCAAGGGCAAGCCACCGAAACGGGCTTTATACGCATTAAAAAAACCGCTTTTAGGATCTGCGACAGGGGCCGTTCCGCTTACCCCCTCTGCCAGTAGACCATACTGCAAGAGCTCCTTAGAAAAAGCCGTATCAGAAAAAAGCAATCCCGCCATACTGCCATTCGGCAAATCATTCCGAGCCTTCAATACGGTCTCGATATCTTTTGTTGAAGAAAGCGCGCAAATTATATAATCCGTCTCCTGCGAAAAAAGCTTTTCCAATGCAGTTTCCAAGGGTTCTGCCACAGTTCCAGCCGTATAAGGAGTTCCTGTATTCTCCGATGTGTAACGCAGATTTTGCACAAGTTCGAGATTAGCCTCAGATGCGATGAATGGTGTCCATTCAAAGAAAGTCCTTCCGTATGAATCAGCACTTGATAAAAGCGAAATTCTTTTTGCCCCATAAGATAAAATCTGTGCAACAAGAGCTTCAATCTGGGCCTCGTCAGTTTGTGTAAGAGTCCATAGAAAAGGCTTTTTTCTCCCATATTGTGCAACATTGACAGCATACGAACGGACTAAATTCTCGCTCGAAGCTGTAGGAGCAATCAGAGGCTTTTTCGAATCAAAACATTTTTCTGCGAATATCTCTACATTGCTTGAATATGTAGGTCCGATAATTGCAAAAATATCTTTTCGCTCAACAAGTTCCCCTGCAAGAGCGGCGAGTTCTTCCGTAGTCATGGCATCTTCATCATACCACTCAAGTTTAAGTTCGAAAGACTGCTTAAATGAAGAATTCCTTTGAGCCTGCATGAAGTTTTCCCCATACCAATCCGCTATTTGCTTGAAATGCTCCATCTCTTCAGAATTTTTCCCACCATGCATTACTACGGCAACAGTAATACCACGCACTGAGCCAGAAGAATCTGCAGAGTCAGAAACATCGTTGCTACAAGAAAAGAAATTCACAATAAATAAGGCAAAAAAAAGAAATAAAAAACAAGAACTATTGCGATTGCCCGGCTTCATACTCGCGCTCCTTTTTGATTGCGGCTTCTTTTGTCTGCTCGACAGCCTTTTTTAACTGTTCTGCGTCCCACTGGACATAATAATCGTCATTAACAACAAGTTCCGTAAAACCAGTTTCAAGTCCGAATTCCTGATAGTTGGGAATCTTTTTATCGGAAATCCATTGAGAAAGGCAAAGAGAGACAACTTTATCTATGTGTTTCACAACATAGAAAGGTACAGATTCAGAAAAAATTGAATTTTTAACATTCACGCCGGCAAATAAAAAAGGATTTTTCATAGACCGGACATTAGACCGGACATTCTCTTCAAGCCCCCGGACAGTAGAGCCATAAAGGGGGTAATAAAAATTAAAACAAAAGTCATCTTCATCTTGTACACAGTCTGGAATGTTATAAGCCTGGACATTATTGTTAAACCCCGTCCATGCACCATCTTCCGTATCACAGTCAAACTTTACAACCATGAAAGATGTGTTTTTTATATACTCGTCCAATTTTTTATCGGAAGCAAATACAAAGTCCCCAAGATTATAGATTTTGCCATTCCAGTCTGCGCCGAATCCCTGTATAAAACCTTTCATTCCATCAAGGAAGTTCGGGTTTGTTTCATTTGCAAGCATACAAAGGCATTTTACGTCTGTTCCAAAATATGAGGAAAGACTCTTGGCGACCGAGCCTGCAAGCATACTAACGCCGTAATCCGGAAGATGTACCGTGCTTATGGAAGTGTTTTCCTGCTCGCGGGCATCAAGAACGAGAATTTGCCGCCCAGCCAAGGGGGTCAAATCATACTTTTCAAGAAAAGAGAGATAGAGGGAATCGGCGCATAAAATCAGATTTTCTGCACCGGGAATTACCGTTTCAAGCGCAGTTTTAAGATTTTCCTCGGCTTCCTTTGAATCTGCCGGTACTATATCTGCCATCAGGGCATTGTTTTCCCTGGCAAAGACATGCAGCGTATATGAGATGTCATCATAATAAGAATTGTCGCCAAGAGAATTTGGGGGATACAAGGCGATTATATTGCGGGGACTTACAGACAGATTAACCTCATTCTCTGATTCTGCATCAGAAGCGCAGGAGAGAAAAAGATTTGAAAAGACAACAGACAGAAAGAGGCTGCAAAGTATTCGATAATTTTTCATGTTTTCGTCTATACAAAAGGGATGGCTGCCCTTTTTTTGGGCAGCTATCCCTACCGCTTATGAGACAGCAAGTTTATGCTAGTGTTCACTCTTCCAGTTGGTAATGGTTTTGCCGTCAACAATATGAGTACTACGACTAAGGGAACCCCAATAGTCTATTGGTACATCATTAAAAAAATCCGCTTGCCGGAAGATATCCTCATATGCTGTATCCGGCTTTATAGCCTCACCGTTCGAACCTTTATTATCTGGAATCTTGAATTCAGGACTGATGATGACATATTCTTCCCCCATCCAGTGCTTCGCACCATTCTGATTATATTTATCCGTTAAAAAGAGCGCAGCAAACCTAGGATTAAGACGATTAGAATCAGTAACAGCTGCACTACTAGCGGCCAAGCTATAGTTCACGGCGTTATATTCTACCCCATACTCGCCAGCCAGTGACTGAATTGTATATAAGAAGCCTGGATCGTGTGTATCAGTCAGAGAATAAAGAAATTCAGCAGTTCTCTGCGACTTTCCCGCCATAATTTCCTTATCCGGTGTGACGATGGTCTGCTTCCTCTTTGTGTCCATCGTTATTACAAGCTTACCTAGCTTATCTAGTTTTGTTTCTGAAACAGTTCTAATAAATGGCTGCACCTTATCCACCAGTGCGTATTTGGTATAGTATTTTTTATACTTGGATGGAATATCTCCTCTATCATGGGTAATACCGCTCGGATGGCTTTTATTCCTGACGCTATCTGTTTTGGGTGACTCATAAGCGAAGTTGAATCTAACAGTATCATCATATGTATTGCCTAGGTCATCTGTCGCCAAAGCTTGCAAGGTATTCAATCCATGAACCAGCGGACATTTATTGAAATAATTGGAATTTCCAGTTATTGTAATCCAATGAAAAGTATGAGCGGCAGCCTTCGCAGTCTTGAGAGACATAAGATTTTTTTCGTAAATAAATTCAAAGTCTTTCGTTTTAATTTCATCGATTTTTCCGTCACTATAATCTATAAGAGAGACGCTAGGCAAAGGATATGTCTTTTTTAAATACCGTTCTTTGTCAGTGGTGGAAGAATCCTCAACATCAGTTAGCTTAATCCAGTAACTGTTATCTTTCTTATAAGGACCGCCGGCAGGCCGGACGCAAATCAAGTATAAACCGTCGCTTTTGCGCCTGATTATATCCCCCGCAGCATAGTATGGAACTCCTGAAAATGAATTCTCGCTGTTTTTATTGCTATCCTCAAGATAGTTGGCTGAGACAAACTGAATCTGCGTAAGGTTCTCAATCAGGGAAATGCTGACATCAAGAGTGGCGAATATGTCCTCCCCTGAGCCGGCTTTGAAGCGCAGAGAGCCGAGCGCGCTGTCAGACCAGCTGTAAGTGTCGCCGTCAATCTCTTCGCCTATAACACTTGCGACATATTCCTTTGCATCGTCAAGACCTGCCACTGCGACTGAGCGGACGGTAGGATTGTCCGGATCAAGGATGTAGCCTTCGTCAGACTTAAATGTCATGCCCTGCCAGCCTTCTGGAAGCAGCTCGATGCCGCTGTCCGCGTTTTCACCGGCACTCGTATCAGCATCAGTGGGAAGGGAGCAGAGCGCGCGCAGAACCCTGAAAGCCGTGAAATTCAGAAGGTCGGCCTCTGCGCTTGCATCCTCTTCCGCAACTGTGTCGGATTTTGCGCTCTCGTTTGTGCTGTCGTCCGAATTGTCGCAGCCTGTGAACGACCATGGTGCCGAAACCATGAAGAATGCCGCCGCAATCGTAAAAATTAATTTTGTCTTTTTCATAAAAAAACCTCCATTATTTGTGTTCTTTTTTCCAGTCGGTAATGGTTTTGCCGTCAACAACATGAGCGGTATAATCAAGACATAATTTGACATTTAGTCCAAATAAGCGCATAGAAGTATATGCATATAAGCAGTGGTGCCGCTGAAAGCCTCTCGCAGAACCCCGACTCCAGAGTCTGAGATATAAAATCTTGAGCCATTCTTTTCTGACAACAGCCAGGGATTCTCTGCTGTAGTGTTGTCAATGCAGAGGAAACAAGTGCTTTTTGGATCATTGGTATACCAATACCCCCAAATATCCTTAGAAGGCCAGCCCTTGCTAGTACTATCGGTGATATTCAGTCCAATAAGTCCGCCAGAACTAAACATACCCGCAAGGGAGCGAGTCCCGTATGCAGCGTCGGCAAAACGAATTACAAGTGCCTCCATCCACCTTACATGTGGAGAAGTGTAGTTGAGGTTGCTTACGCCGCCTGCAGTTGTTCTCGTACCTGGATATGACCCGCCATGTGTATGTGCACCATATCCGCACCATTCATTGAGACGATAGAAAGGATGAGTAACAGTAACAGTATTGCTACCAGTACCTAAGAATTTTTGTTCATCAAGCAAAGTTCCATCATTCCAATAGTTACCTTTATAAAATTCCCTGGCAAATAAGGCCTTGCCTATTTTAACGACATCGTAAGTGCCGTTCGTTCCAAAGTTAAATTTAAAGTCTTCCGTAGTACATTCTTGCAGTTTTGATATCTCATCGTCTGAAAGCCAGGTAGGTTCGAAAACGCTGAGCGTTGTTCCCGCAATATAAACGGTAGTGTATTTAGGTAATTCCACAGAAGAGCCTTCTGTTTTTTCGATTTTATTGGCCAAATTCGCATAATCACCTTTCCAGGCTATAGCCTGCGGATGGAGCGCAGAAGTTCCTACATAAAGCCCCCTGTTCCAGAGCACATCGACATTTGTTGCCGGATATATAATCGTTACCCGTTTTTCCGCATTGATTTCAGGAATATACTCAGAACATGCAACGGCAACCCTTTTGGAACCCTCTTCATCTTTAATGTATATATCCTTTACAAGAGTGCCTTCATCTGAAAATGAAATTTTCGTTAAATCGAGTTTAGAAGGAATTCCATTACCGTAGTTAGTCAAATCCTTTTTCTTGCCTAATTCGGTTTCAAAGTAACGCTGCATCGCCTCCATACGCTCCTGTCCACCTTCCCGCTCCAAATCCACAAGCTCATAAAGAGGAACGAGACTGTATCCGTCTGGAAGATTTATAAAAGAACAGTTATCCTCCTTAGCAAGACTTAACTTCCAATCATCATACTTGCTCTTATAACCTTCGGCAGGTGCTGCAAAACCACTCATAATTGCATTTGCAAGCTCAGTCTGCACATCCTTAGGACCGCCTACGAGACTAGAAGTAAAACTGAAAGAGCTGCTGTTTTTTGTTAAGGTATCTTTGTATGTAATATCTGCTCCTGCAGATACATCAATGAAACCCGAATAGCCAGCCTTGATCATGGCATGGCAATCAAAAGCATCGCTTATATTTGATGTATTTGCTTCCATTTTAATGGTTACCTTTCCACCAATTTCGGCTTTAACCGCAACATACATTCCATAATCACGGACAAGATTCTCGAATCCGAGCTTTTTGTTATCCGCTACGTAATCTGTCGCATATTTCCTTGAAATTCCATTGATTGCATTGTAAGCTTGATTAAGCATAAGCCTTTTTTTGGTTCGAAGCTCAGCATCAGCTTCAAGAGTCGCCGTATAATGATTTACAAGAACCTCAGTCCATGCGTATTGATAATTTTCCTCTCCTTTATGCGACCAGGTTGAGCGTGCATCGACCTCTTCTGAGAATCCGCAGAACTGTCCGTTACTTGTAAGCGTGACCTCATAGTTGGATTCAAGCTCAGCAACGCTCGTTCCTGCAGCCTCCCGATATGAAATTTTACTTCCGTCATCGATTTTGGCAATTTTGATAATGTCATAGTTAGAAGGGTCATCTGGATCCGCGTTATCATCATAAATATACTTGAGCCCAGCCGAACTCGAAAGCTCCGCAATCCTAAAAATTTGAAATTTGCGGCACACTGATGAAAAACTACCCAGCCTCGGGTCATATCCAAAACCGACGAGCTGTTTCTGTGCAGGCGTCTCTTCCTTTTCATCATCAGAGTTTTCGACTGACGGCACTTGCATAAGTGTAATTGTTTTTGTGGGAGTTTTCCCGTCATAAGTGACCGTTAGCGTTGCCATATGAGCTTCGTTTACCAGATTATCTATTACATAGAGATTAAGGCTGCCCTGTCCGGTTCCATTTTCGTCACCAAGGTAGCCGAGTTCATAAACCTCACCTTCGATGATATCTCCGTCAAAAGTTTTGGCGAAATCTTTTTCATCGAATGTAAGGGAAGCACTCCATTTTTCGCCTGAATCGGCAGGAACATTAAAAACCACCTGATGACCAAAGTTCTCCAGCACATAGGATGTAACAGAACTTAAGTCAACTTCCTTTACGGTTATACTTGACGGGAGCAATTTTTCTGGCGATGAAGCCGCAGCTCCCTCATCATCATCCCCGCTACAAGACAGGAAAGCAAACCCACAAAGCAGGGTTACAAGCCAAAGCAATGTTTTCTTCATAAAACCTCCTGAATTTGAAGAAAAAAAACTACTCAAACAAAAAAAAGGCGTTTTAAGATTCGGATATATATCCGCATCTCAAGATGCCTTTATTATGGAATGAGAAAAAATAAAATGTACTTTTTGGGAAA
>JAFUHS010000174.1 GCA_017468745.1 Treponema sp.
AGACCAATGTTCGGGCCTTCAGGAGTCTCAATCGGGCACATTCGTCCATAGTGAGTGTAGTGTACATCACGGACTTCAAAGCCAGCTCGGTCTCGGCTCAAACCACCAGGTCCCAAAGCGTTAAGTCGTCGTTTATGAGTAAGCTCAGCAAGAGGGTTTACCTGATCCATGAACTGAGAAAGCTGTGAAGAACCAAAGAATTCTTTGATAGCCGCAACGATTGGCTTGATAGAAATCAAATCCTGTGGCTTCATTGTCTCAGTTTCTTTGAGACTCATTCGCTCTTTTGCGATTCGCTCCATTCGGGCAAAAGCTGTTTTAAGCTGATTTGTCATCAACTCACCGACAGAACGAATTCGACGGTTACCCAAATGGTCAATATCGTCAGTCTTTTCAATGTCGTTATAAACATTGATAAGATGCTTCATTGTCTGGATAATATCATCCTTTACGAGAGTCAAATCTTCATAAGGTGTCTCGTATCGGAAGCGTTTGTTGAGCTTATAGCGGCCAACGCGTCCCAAATCGTAGCGTCTGTTAGAGAAGAACATAGACTCAAGGTCTTTTTCTGCATTTTCGACAGTCATCGGCTCACCAGGCTTTAAGACATCGTAAACTGCAGCAAGAGCATCTTCTTTTGTAGGCTCGTCATTTTCAGAGCCTTCTTTTGTATATTTAATGTCTTCCCGCTCAAAACAATTAATAATCATCTCGCTGTCGAGCGATGGATTCCATTCATCCTTGTTGTCAGGATTTTCACGAGCATCAAATTTGATGACACAGATTTCAGAAATATTCTGAGCAAGAAGGTCATCGATGTCATGAGGATGAAGCTTTGTACCAGCCGGGAATAATTTTTTCTCTTCGCCATCTTCAGATTTTACGAAAATAGCGCTTGCGAGAACCTTGTCGATAAGAGAATCCTTTACGCTCTCGTCAACCTTGATATTCTCAGTTTTATAGAAGCAGCGGATAATCTCCTCGCGTGTGTTATAGCCCAATGCACGAAGGAAAATCGTCGCGAGAATCTTCTTTTTGCGATCAATTTTAGCGAAAATAAGCTCTTTTTTCTGGTCAATTTCAAATTCCAACCAACAACCACGGTCAGGAATGATTCGGCTAGAGAAAACACCCTTTTCGTTCTGGAAAATTACGCCAGGCGAACGGTGAATTTGAGAAACAACGACTCGTTCAGCACCATTGATAATAAAAGTGCCTCGGTCGGTCATGAGCGGAATGTCGCCCATATAAATGTCTTTCTGCAAGATAGCGCCAGTTTTTACGATAGTAAGATTGATTCTTGCTTTTAAAGGAACTGCGTAAGTCTGGCCTTTCTGCTTACATTCAAGCTCAGAAAATTTAATGTTCTCTTCATCAAGCTCATATCGCTCAAATTCGAGGCTCATTTCACCATCAGGACTGTTAATAGGGAAAGTTGTAGAAAAAGCTTCCTGCAAGCCCTGCTCAAGCGGCGCTTCACCGCGGTCTAATCTGTCTTTTTGAAGGAATGATTCGTAAGACGAGGTCTGAATGTCAATAAGATTAGGAATCTCCATAAAGCTATGGATGTCTTTTCCGTAATATTGACGGTTGATTGTTCTGCTTTTAGCGAACATTCATGTCTCCTCAATTTTGAAGGGGATTTGCCTCACTACCTGCTACATCACGAAGCCAATTTGTATGACATACAAAGGGTAAGGACAGCACAGAATAGCAAAGCCTATAAAAAAACAATTTTATGCTAAACGAACAAAAGCCTACCTGCCATAACAAAGATTTTGCCTGACAAGTAAGCTTATTTTTTTTATGCCACATTAAGTGACAGTGACTTATTTGATAGAAACTTTTCCGCCAGCTTCTTCGACCTTCTTTTTGAGGTCTTCAGCGTCAGCCTTAGAAACGCCCTCTTTGAGTACTTTTGGAGCACCTTCAACGAGAGTTTTAGCTTCACCAAGTCCGAGACCGAGAGCATCTTTAACGAGTTTGATAACAGCGATTTTCTTTGCTGCGTCAAAGCTGTCGAGAGTAACAGTGAATTCTGTCTGCTCTTCAGCTGCTGCTCCGCCTGCTGCTGCTGGACCTGCTGCTACTGCAACTGCTGCTGTAACACCAAATTTCTCTTCCATTGCTTTAACGAGTTCTGAAGCTTCGAGAACTGTCATGTTTGCGATTGCGTCAAGGATCTGATCCTGTGTGATTGCTGCCATATTATCTTCTCCTAAATAGGCATGCTCAACTTATAGTTGAACTAAAAATCTTATGCGGGCAGAACAAACTGAACTGCTTCATCCGCATTTATGTTCAGAAACGGAACTTTGAAAATTTCGTTTCTTAATATTTGTTGCCCGGACAGTCGACAGCCAATGAAGCCTGACCGAGCCTCAGCATCAGTGCTATTAGTTAGAGCCTTCTGCTGATTTTTTATCAACATACGCCTGCAAAGTAGCTGCGAGCTTCTGAACAGGACCATTGATTGTAGACATGAGCATTGCGATAAGCTGTTTTTTGCCCGGAACTTTTGAATAAGCTTCGATTTTTGCTTTGTCGTAAATCTCATTCTGAATGTATCCACCCTTGATAACAAGAGCTTCATTGTCTTTTGCGAAGTCGAAAAGAACTTTTGCAGCCTCGTTTGAATCCTCTTTTGCCATTACGACAGCGGTAGGACCTGTAAGAAAATCTGCAAAATTTTAGAATTTGAGTTCTTCAAAAGCGACTTTTGCGAAATTGTTCTTTACAACTTTAAGTGGTGCTTCATGCTCACGAAGTTTATTGCGGAGAGCAGTAATCTGCTCAACAGTCAAACCACGATATTCTGTGAAAATGAAGTCGTTGTAATCAGAAAAAACTTTTTTTGTTTCTTCGATAGCCTGAGTTTTAGCAGGCTGGGGAGCTTTTGCCAAAATAGCCATAGATTATGCCTCCTCCTTAACATTTACCCAAACACCAGGCCCCATTGAAGAGCTTACTGATACAGAGCGAACGAAGTCAGCTTTTGCATCTGCCGGTTTTTTGCGGTCGACTTCTGCAAGGAGTGTTTTTACGTTCTCTGCGACTTTTGCAGAATCCATAGAAACTTTACCTACAGCAATATGAATAATTCCTGTTTTGTCAGCACGGAATTCAGTTCGACCTTTTTTAAGTTCGTTGATTGCAGCAACGATATCGTTTGTAACAGTGCCGGTTTTCGGGTTTGGCATGAGACCTTTGCGACCCAAAACCATACCGAGACGACCTACATCTTTCATCATATCAGGAGTTGCGACAGCGATGTCGAAATCAAGCCAGCCACCCTTTACTTTGTCGATGTACTCTGCGGCACCTGCGTAAGCTGCACCTGCATCAAGAGCTTCCTTAGCACGCTCTTCTGGACAGAATACGAGAACTTTCTTTTCTTCAGTGAACTGATTTGGGAACACCAAAGTATCACGCATTGTCTGACCTTTTCCGAGGCGGAGAGCAACATGAAGCTCAACAGTCTCGTCGAATTTTACGAAGTGAACATCTTTTACAATCTGGCAAGCCTTCTCAACCTCATAAGCCTGAGTTGAATCATACTTTTTGAGGGCATCAGTATATTTCTTACCGTGTTTCATTAGTTAGCCTCCACTTCTACGCCCATTGAACGAGCTGTTCCGGCGATGATTTTTTTAGCTGCCTCAAGGTCGTTTGCATTGACATCAGGCATCTTTGTCTTTGCGATTTCTTCAAGCTGAGCCTGTGTGAGTTTACCAACCTTGTCGCGGAGAGGATTTCCAGAACCCTTTTCGAGTTTGAGTGCTTTCTTGATAAGAACAGCAGCTGGTGGAGTTTTGAGGATGAAAGTGAATGATTTATCCTGATAAACTGTGATTACAGCAGGGATAACCAAACCTTTTTCCATGTTCTTTGTTCGTTCATTGAACTGCTGACAGAACTGTGGGGCAGAAACACCCTTAGGTCCCAAAGCAGGTCCAATTGGCGGAGCCGGAGTTGCTGCTCCTGCTGGTGCCTGAATCTTGAACACTTCAACAATTTTTTTTGTAGCCATTTTATAGCTCCTATATTGGTAATGAAGATTAAATCTTCTAGCGGAGTACAGAGATCCAACGGACTTGCACTCCTCCCAAAATTAAAAGCACACCTGCGAAAACAGATGCGCCTTACTTGCTATTGAATTAACTTTTCGACCTGTGTAATGTCGACCTCGACCGGAGTTGCGCGACCGAAAATCTGAACCATAACACGAAGCTTGCTCTTGTCGGCATAAATTTCTTCGACCGCACCGCTGAAAGATGCGAAAGGTCCTTCGTTAATTTTAACCTGATCACCGACGCTGTAAGCCTGAGAAATCCGCACATTCTTTTCGCCTTTGATGTCTCCAGAACGCTGCAAGATATTTCGGACTTCATCACTCGAAATCGGGCGTGGTCGCTGATTAGGATTAGTTCCTACAAAGCCCGTAACACCCTGAATGCTACGGATTGTAGAACAGACCGTTTTCCAGCCCAAATCTGGCAAATCCATTTCCAGCATAATGTAACCGGGAAGGAATTTATTTTTTCGTGATTTTCGTTTTCCGTCTTTTATCTCGACGACTTCTTCCACAGGAACTTTTACATCTGTAACAACCGCAGAATCAAGCTCTTTTTCCTCAAGCTTCATGCGGATAGTCCGCTCGATTTTGTTTTCGTATCCCGTGTAAGTATGAACGATGTACCAGCCCTTTGCCATACAAAGCCCCTACGCCTTGAAGATAAAACTCATACCAGCGCTGAAAAGCATGTCAAGCGCACCAAGGATAATAGCAATAACAATCGTGGAAACAAGAACAACTTTTACAGACGAAACCACATCATCCCGCGTTGGCCATGTAACTTTTTTAAGCTCAACGCCACATTCTTTAAAAAATCCAAACACTTTTGCCATGATAATCCTCAACAAAAAAACGAAAAGGCTCTTACACCTTCGACTTAAAATATCAGGCCCGGCAGGACTCGAACCCGCGACACTCGGTTTTGGAGACCGATGCTCTACCAACTGAACTACAGGCCTATTTATATTAAGAAAAACACCTGCAAAATTTTGAAAAGAAAACCTGTCAAAACAGTGCAAAAAGGCATTTTTCCAAATTACAAATTATTTTGCTTTTGTTTCTTTATGCAAAATTTCTTTGCGGCAGAACGGGCAGTATTTGTTCTTTTCAAGCTTACCCTGAATGTTCTTGCGGTTTTTTGTAGTTGTGTAGTTTTTGCGCTTGCATTCTGTACACTGAAGAGCAATGATATCAATTGCAGTCTTTTTCTTGCTAGCCATTTTATATACTCCTAAATAATTTTATTTGGAACGAAGCTCCCGAGCGGAATCGGACCGCTGACCTCAGCACTACCAATGCTGTGCTCTACCAACTGAGCTACAAGAGCACACACAGATGTGTTCAAAAAATATATCTGACACAAGGATTTGTGTCAAGTGAAATAGCAGTCAAAATCGATTTTTTCGCATTTTTATGCATATTTCTCATGGCTTTGCGTTGCTGACCGACTCAGTAATCCATGAGTTTCCTCCGATTACAGAGCCTTTTCCGATGACGGTTTCGCCCCCAAGAATCGTCGCGTTTGCATAAATTGTAACATCATCTTCGATTGTCGGATGGCGTTTTTTATCCTGAAGAGTTTTTTTGACACTCAGAGCTCCAAGGGTCACTCCCTGATAGATTTTTACATTGTTCCCGATGACAGTTGTCTCACCAATCACAACTCCGGTTCCGTGGTCAATAAAGAAACTTTCACCGATTTTTGCGCCGGGGTGAATGTCTATGCCGGTTTTACCGTGTACATGCTCGCTCATAATTCTTGGCAGGACAGGAACCCCGCACTCATACAAAAAGTGGGCTATCCGATATACGATAATAGCTTCAAGACCTGGATAAGAAACGATGACTTCTTCACCGCTCTTTGCGGCCGGATCTCCATTGTAAGCCGCAATCGTATCAAGACGGGCAAGTCTGCGGATTTCAGGGATTGCCTCGACAAGTGCGAAGGCTGTTTTTTCAGCAAGACCGAAGCAATGAGAGTCCTCGACCTTTGAATTAACATCATGCTGGACGGCCTTATATGAAAGAGCCTTTTGTATTTCTTTTGTAAGAAGCACGATGATTCTGTTTACCCGCTGACCCGTGACATAGCGGAGATTTATTGAATCCAGTTCTTCTGCCGTTTTGTAGCCTGGAAAAATAAGGCACTGAATGTCATGGAGAACGGAAACCACATTCTCGCGATTGGGGAAGTTTTCTGTTCCAGCCTTGTTAATTCCGCCGTCTGTCTCATATGAATTTAGAATGTTTTCTACCAGCTCATCGATTTTCATGACCTGCTCCAGGATAAGAATAGTCTGCCGAAAACATTAACACAATTTAAAAGAAAATACCACTAAAAAAAACAGGGCTTCCCTGAAGTAACACTTAAAGGAAGCCCTGCCGTCCAGCAAGCTGGACATCGGAGAGAGTTTATCAGCTTTTTACAAGCTAAGATTAATATAATTCTACTTCGTCTGTTTGTCAAGTTTTTTTAATAAAAAATCTCCAATTTATCTAAAATCTCCAAGCCCCCTACAAAAAATCACAATCTCCTATCTTTCTATTTCACTTTTGACCTTTTTTTTGCTATCTTTAGAATAATGAAATTCACAATTTTCACATTTTTCCGAAAAGCCGATTTTGTCATATTTTTTCTTTCCCTTGCGGTCACGACGGCTTCCTTTCTTTTTTTAAAGACTCATTCATCTGCACGGAAGCAACTTCTGGTGACGAGCGGAAACAGGGAATACATCTATTTTCTTGAAAAAAATCGCGAGCTTGAAATCAACGGTGCAATCGGAAAATCTGTGATTGAGATTCAGGACGGCAGGGCTTTCTTTAAAGACTCACCCTGTACCAATAAAACCTGTGTGCACATGGGTTCGGTCTCCGAAGAAAATGACTGGGCGGCCTGCCTTCCCAATGATATTTTCATTCGTGTTGACTAGGAGAAAAAATGGCAAAAGCAAAAGCGAAATCAACGGTTTATAAATGTTCGGAATGCGGCTACACTCAGCCCCGCTGGCTCGGTCGCTGCCCTCAGTGCGGGCAATGGAACACACTTGAAGAAGCGCTTTTAGACCCCAATTCAAGTGCGGCGGCTTTCGGAAATGCCGCGACCGAAAAAATCAAACCAATTCCTCTGGCGACCGTTTCGCCACAGGAAAACTCCCGCTTTAAGACTGGAATCGAGGAATTTGACAGGGTTCTTGGCGGAGGAGCAATGAAAAGGAGCGCGATTCTCATTGGCGGCGAGCCTGGAATCGGGAAATCCACCTTAATGATTCAAACCTGTGCGGCAATCAGCAAAAATTCTGGCGGAAAAGTGCTTTATGTCTCTGGCGAGGAAAGCGCAGGGCAAATCAAAGGACGGGCAGACAGGCTAAATCTAGACACAAAGGGAATCGAAATTCTCTGTACTATGCGTCTTGAAGACATAAAAGACGCCCTGACTGTCTTAAATCCCCTTTTCGTGATTATCGACTCGATTCAGACAGTTTACTCAGTTGAGGCGGGAATCGTGCCGGGAACAGTGAATCAACTTAAATATTGCGCCAACGAACTGATTGGCTGGGTAAAAGAGCGGGATTCCGTGCTGGTAATGAGCGCCCATGTCACAAAAGAAGGAACTATCGCTGGCCCCAAGAGCCTTGAGCACATGGTGGATACGGTCGTCTCTTTTGAGCGAAATGACGATGAAGTGAGATTTTTACGGGCCATAAAAAACCGCTTCGGAAGCGTGGACGAGCTTGGAATTTTCGCCATGACGGAAAAGGGGCTTGAGGGAGTTGGTGACCCCAGCACAATGTTCATCACCAAACGAACGGGGGCAATTCCTTCGGGAATAGCAAATTCCTGCGTTTTTGAGGGAAGCCGGGCATTTTTAGTTGAGATTCAAGCCCTTACCGTGCCGGCGAAAGCCAGTATCAGCCGGGTTTATTCGGAAAAAATCGACTCAAACCGGGTGGCCAGAGTAGCTGCCGTCCTTGAAAAAAAGACCCGTCTTAAATTCTCTGATCAGGATTTATATGTGAATGTGGCTGGCGGCGTAAAACTTACCGAAAGTGCAATCGACGCGGCTTTGGCGGCAGCCCTTTACTCTGCAAGGACGGATATTCCTCTTTCGGAAAATAATGTGATTTTGGGAGAATTGAGTCTGGCAGGAGAAATCAGACCGGTAGCACGGCTTAAGCAGAGGATAAAAACAGCACGGGACTTAGGCTTTAGCCAAATCGCCGCCCCGGAAAAAGAAGACGGTGCCCAGAAAGTGAGCACCGTCGCTGAAATGGTCAAAACGATTTTTGGAAAGTAAATGGGCTAACCAAGGCAAGGCAGCCCCCGAATTATGCAATCTCCATTGATTACACTTTGAACTGGTCGATTTGGCTTCCAATTCGGTAGATTGAACCGTTAATCGATGTCGTGATGTTCAAGAGCGAGCTGTCAGACTCTTCCATATTCTTGATGTTGCCCGACATGCTCTCAACCTGCGACTTAACGACATCAGAAGAAGACTTGAGAGAATCGATATTGCTGATAATGCCCTGTCGAGACTGGTCAACGCCGTCAGAAGCCGCTCGAACCTGTGCCGTGGCATCGTTCATGTAGCTCAAAGCATCACCAATCTGTTTAGAACCAGCCGACTGCTCTTCCATTGCAAGTTTGATTTCACGAACCAAATTGCCCGTTCCCTGAATTTTTTCGGCAACGGCCGTGAAAGAGCGGTCAGAAAGGCTTGAAGCATCGACAACGCCAGAAATTGCACCGAGAATGCCTTTGAGCTGTGCGGAAATCTTTTTTGACTCGGCGGCAGATGTTTCTGAAAGTTTTCGGATTTCGTCCGCAACGACCGCAAAGCCCCTACCCGCGTCTCCAGCGTGAGCAGCCTCGATTGCCGCGTTCATAGCCAGCAAGTTTGTCTCGGAAGCGATTGAAGAAATGACCTTGTTCGCTTCGTTAAGCATCTTGGACTGAGATTCAATTTCCTGAATCTGCTTGTTGACCTCGTGTTGCTGTGCGATACCTTTATCAACATCAACCTGCAATGCATCGAATTCGAGCGCCATTTTTTCGACAGAATTTGATACAGCCGTAATATTGCCAATCATCTGTGTGACAGCCGTAGATGCCTGTTCCACGCCAGCTTCCTGTTTCTGAAGCAGGTCGCGTAAAGCCTGAACCGCCTGAGAGATTGTATCGACCGCCCCGACAGAATCATCGACCTTTGCGTGCTGATTAGAAATCTCATTGTTAACACCTTGAATTGACTGAACCATTTGTGAGAGGAAGTCGGCGTTATCCTGTACCATTTTACCAAGCTGTTCCCCATAAAGATGCAAATCTTCTTTTGAATCTTTCAGTTCGGCGACAATTGAATGCAGTTTATCGGTAAAGTCATTGAAGCCCGACGCAAGACGACCGATTTCATCTTTTGAACCAAGCGGAAGTCGTCTTGTAAGGTCTGCGTCCCCGCTCGCAATCTCTTTGATTGCTGAACCGACTTTTTTAAGTGGTTTGAGAGCGACATTGACAACGAACATGCCTACAAAGAAAGCGATAATCAGTGCGACAACGGAAATAACGAGCATATTGTAGAAAAGTTCATTGATTCCGCCATAGAAGTCTGAGAATGGGGCTTTACAAATAACGACCCAATCCGTGTTGTAGACAGGATAATATGCGACGGAAAACTTTTCGCCCAGAATTTCATCGTAATAAATATCGGTGCCGACATCATTTCCCTGACAAATTCGATCTACAATCTCACGGAAGCCTTCAGAAATTCCATCGTAGATTGACTGCCCGTTAATGACAGGGTCTACATCATAAGTCGCCACATATTTTCCACTTCGCGCATTGATAACAATTGGATGATCATATACACCGACCGTAATATTTTCGACAGTACGGCAAAGCTGGGTACTGTCAAGAACAGAGACGACTTCCGCAATCTGAACGCCGTCCTCATCGTAAACCGGCATGGCATAGAAAGTTGACAGCTGCCCGTTGATAGACGACCAGTTGGGATCCATCAGCGCCTGCTCTCCACCCATTGAAATTTGAAGGTATTCTCGCTCATGCAAGTCAGAGTATTTTTCGGTTGTTGTCCAGCCGACTCCGTTCTCGTCATAAATTGCCATTCCGATGTAGCCTTCGATATCTTTGATACAGGAATTGATAAGCTCCCATTTATCGTGGAGATCTACCGACCGATCACGGATTACACTGAGCTGACTCAGGGTTTGAAGCTGCTTAAACTCCCTATCATTTACATTAAAAATATCCGACGCAGTTGCCCGTGCAAGCGACATATTTCCTGTGTCAACGGCTTTTTTCAACTCATCGGAAGACTTCCGGTAAGAGAAAAACATAATTCCAGCAGTAGCAAGAAAAATAACAGTCAAAAAAGCAAGATTTATTTTTCCCTTTATACCTAACATTTTTTACTTCTCCTTTTTTTTATTTTTATATTCTAGACAGCTGATTTTAAAGCTGATTGCAGCTGTGACATATTATCATCCAGAGCAATCTGATAAATTTTTTGATTAAGCAATTTTGCAGTCTCGCCATCCAAATCAGGAGTATCATCAGCTTTTATGAACATGAAGATACAGAGCGTTTTTTCATCGACCGTGCGCTTCATGATGAGAACCGCATCAGATGCAAAGGTAATACCGTTTACCTGCACAGAGACATCCCGGACTTTATCAAAGATTTTAAATGAATCAGCTTCTCCGTGAAGGTCGCAACGGAAATAAGAGACATTCACATCAAGGAGACTTGCATCAAAAGACTTGCCTTTGTGAGAGAATTTCGCATGACTTGAACTGTCGCAGCGTGCGCGTACCAGATTTCGCCTTCCCTTGGCTCCGTTTTTTTCAAGAACTTTCAGAATCGAATCAAAATCATTGTGATTATGAGCAGAAAGGGCAAAACAACCGGCCTTTAGATGCAGATTGTTGATATAGTAGGAGTTTACGCTTTCTTCATCGGAAGGATTTCTGCGGGAAATATAAAAAACACCAAGAAGCGTATCATTGCTGATGATTTTCTGAAGTTCATTGAGATAAGACTTCCATTCAATGCCTTCGACGGATGAATCGATATTAAAGAACAGAATTGATTCCGGAAAGAGTTTTATTATCTCCCGAATCTTCACTTGCAGAGGACAGACATAATCGTCATTTATAATGTATGTCTGATAACCTCGAGCCATAAACTCTTCCAAATAGCCTTTTGGAATAAGAGATGTGTCTGGAGCGATAAAAAAAGTCTTGCGCCCAAAAAGTTCTATATTTGATGGTATCATAAGATTAGTATAACTCTAAAAAACAATAAATGCGAGTTTTTTGTTATTTTTTTTGGATTGTTTTAAGATTTTTTATATTTTCTCTCTAGAAAAAAGATGATAAACTCCAAAATTATGGAAAATGAACTGATTTTTACACAAGAACGAAACATCTCATCTGCCTTTATCGACAGTTCCCTTAAAATGGGAATCGCCCAGTCAGTCCTCATGATTCAGGACAACCTCACAGAATGTTTTAACAAGCTGGGCTGTGACGGCGTGATTTACCGGGAAAAATACAATGCTTTCTGGGTTTTCACCAAGTCAAAGTTGCATTTTGAAAAACGGCCGGTCTGGCGGGAAAAAATCGAAGCCAGCACCTTTCCCATCGACAATGCGGGATTCAAGGCCCACATCAACACGATTTTACGGAGCAAAGACGGCACAACTTTAATCACAGCCAATCAGGAAGCCTGCGTTCTGGACATGGAAAAGCACCGACCCGTAAAGCTGACAAACCTTAACTATCC
>JAFUHS010000175.1 GCA_017468745.1 Treponema sp.
AATGATGTTTATGAATATCCCGTAAAAGCTGTTCGTGAAATTATTTTAAATGCTCTGATTCACCGGGACTACAGCATTCATACAGAAAACGAACCTGTTCGAATAGAAATGTATCCGAATCGAATTGAGGTTTCAAATCCGGGCGGATTATACGGTCGGCTCACACTTGATGAACTTGGAAAGACAAAAGCAGATGTCAGAAATCCATTTATCGCAGCTGCTCTGGAAATCTTAAATACGACAGAAAACAGATATTCTGGCATTCCTACAATTTATGCAGAAATGAAAAAGGCGGGATTACTAGAGCCTAAATTTGAAAATACAAGGGGCACATTTAAAGTTACTCTCTTTAATGAAAAAAAATCTGAAAATCGCTTAACAGAAGAGATAATAGATTTTTGTCGGAAACCAAGATCAAAAGAAGTTCTTGCAAGACAGTTTGGCTTTGACGAAAAGCATCCTGCGTATTTTGTGAAAAATTACATAATTCCGCTTATCGAAGAAGGTAAACTGAAATATACAATTCCTGAAAAACCGCGAAGCAAAAATCAGCAGATTGTAGTTGTTGAGTAAGCCGTTGCGGAACAAAGTGGAGCAATGGAGCCGAATGGCGGAACCCAAACGAGCACGACAACGAGAGTGCTCGCGGATAGCCCGACCGCCGCTTGCGGCGGGCACGCCATTATTAAGACAATGCTTTTTTACATTTTTTCCGGTCTGATTTATGGAAACTGTACCAGTCAATAAAAGTGGAAAACAATTTTCTATCCACATAATTTCTACCCATACAATTTGCAAAATTCGAGTTTACCTTTATAATTGAACAATGAGTTTTAAAAGAATCAACAAGTTCAAGTCCAAAAATCAGAGGCTATTTCTGACATTTTTACTTTCTCTCCTGCTTTTCTCTTCCTGCGGAACAACGGCTTCACTTCCATCACCTTTAACAGAAGAAACAACAGCAGAAAAAGCCGTGGAAAGTTCAAAGACAGTGGAGTCATCGCTTTCCCTTGTTTTTGGAGGGGACATAATGGCCCACGAGCCGAATTTCAGGAACAAGGATTTTGGCAGAATCTGGCGGGATATTACCCCCCTGGTCTCTTCGGGGGATTTATCCTTTGCTAACATCGAGGCTCCCGTGGCAAATTCCATTGACTGGAACACCTATCCCCAGTTCAACATGCACACTGAATATGTGGAGGAGGCCATCAAGGCAGGCTTCAATGTCTTCTCTCTGGCCAACAATCACACAAATGACCAATATCTTGAAGGAATCAAAGAGACAAAAAAATATTTTGATAGTCGGGAAGGAATCTGGGCTTGCGGCGTAAAGGACAAATCCGAAGCTTCCCTCACCTATAAAATCATTCACAAAAATGGCTGGAAGGTTCTTTTTGTTGCCGTCACGGAAATTCTGAACCGAAAGGACTATTCTTCTTACATCGATTACTACCCTTCTACCGAAAAAAAACGCTCTCAGCTTGTCAGGGAACTTAAAAGTCTGCAGGAAAGCTCAAAATGCGACCTTTTCGTCCTCTCAATTCACACGGACGAAGCGGAATATGTCCTTAAAATCACAGAAAATCACCGTTCATTTTACAAAAAGCTTATTGAAGAGTGCAAGGTTGACATCATCTGGGCAAACCATCCCCATATCGTAAAGCCATTCGAAGAGACGGCAGCCTCAACTTTCTATACGCAGGGACTGGGGCAGAAAGAGCGCAAGGCCTTCATCATGTATGCAAATGGAAACACAATCTCAGCCCAGCGCACGAATCCACAATTCACAGCACCCGAGACAAACCGCGACTACACTGGCGACGGTCTCATAATCAAAATGAAGGCGACTAAAAAATCAGACGGAAGCGTAATCCTCTCTGACTACCAGCCCCACCTGATTACGACTTACATCACTCCCTCCTGGCAATTCGTGATAAAAATGCTGGACGATGACTTTATCAAGACCCTTGACCGGGCTGAAATCGTAAACTGGGCGAAATACCTGACCGAACGGAAAAAGATTATGGAAAAGGTGCTGAATCCATAATTTATTGTAAACTTCACTGTTTTCTTCTATACTGATTCCATGGCTATCGATTACAAAAAACTTCCCGTTTATGAGCAGAAAGAAAAGATTTTGGAGTGCTTACGAGACAATCAAGTGATTGTCGTTCAGTCGCCCACGGGAAGCGGAAAAACCACGCAGATTCCGGTGATTTTGCATGAGGCGGGCTATTCAGAAAATGGCGTTATCGCCGTCACCCAGCCCCGCCGAATCGCAGCCCTTTCTGTCTCGGAATTCATCGCAAAACAGCTTAAAACTTCTTACCCCGGTCTTGTCGGCTACAAAATGCGCTTTGAGGACAAAACCGACAGCTCGACAAAAATCAAAATAATGACCGACGGCATTTTGCTTCAGGAAATGAAGCTTGATCCCTGGATGACAAAATATTCGGTCATCATGGTGGACGAGGCTCACGAGCGAAGCCTTAACATCGATTTCGTATTGGGTCTTCTCAAACGGGTTCTCGCCGCCCGACCGGATTTTAAAGTGATTGTCTCCAGCGCCACCATGAACGCTGAGGCCTTTTCCGCATATTTCGGAAACTGCCCCATTGTCTCCATTGAGACGCAGACATTCCCGGTCACCATGGTCTACGATCCTCCAGTTAAAGGACAGCCCACTACCACGGCAACTGCCACCGGCTGCGAGTATCTTCTTTCAAAAATCGAAAAGACAATTGACCGTGTTCTAGACAACCATGAGGACGGAGACATCCTAGTCTTTCTGCCTGGAGAAAAAATCATCAAGGACTGCATGAAGCGTCTTCAATACTCAAATTTTCACTCGAAGATTCATATCATTCCTCTCTACGGCCGCCTGCCCAAAGAAGAACAGGAGCGGGTTTTTGACAGCGCTCCTTTTGGCAAAAAAAAGGTCGTGCTTTCAACGAACATAGCCGAAACTTCGGTCACGATAAACGGAATCACAACGGTCATCGACTCAGGACTGGCGAAACTTAATTTCTACAGCCCGAAAACCTTCACTTCCAGCCTGAACGAAACGCCGGTCTCAAAGGCAAGCTCAAACCAAAGGCGGGGCCGGGCCGGACGCACTCAGCCTGGCACCTGCTACCGCCTCTATTCGCGAAAAGATTTTGATGCCCGGCCTGAATACACCACCGAGGAAATTTACCGCACGGATTTAAGCGAAGTCGTTCTCCGCATGAGTGAGCTTGGCATTACAGATTTTGACAACTTTGACTTTATCTCTCCTCCCCAAAAAGAAGACATCAGGGGAGCCGTGGAGACTTTGAATCAGATGGGAGCCTTGAACGAGGACCACACTCTTTCTTCAATCGGCAAGCTCATGGTGGAATTCCCGCTGGAACCCCGCGTTAGCCGCATTCTGGTCGAAAGCATCATGCGCTACCCGGAAGTTCTTGAAGAAACCGTGATTGCAGCCGCCTTTATGAGCACTCACTCCCCCTTCATTTTGCCGCCCGGGGAAGAAAGCGACGCCCGAAAGGCTCACCACGCTTTCCGGGACATTCAGGGTGATTTCGTCTCTTATGTAAAACTTTTCCGCACCTACCAGACCATGAAAAATCCCCTGCGCTTCTGCCAGAATAATTATCTTGACGAGCGGGTCATGGCAGAGATTGCAAACATTACGGCGCAGCTTGAGGAAGAAATCGGAGACTTAGGGATTCCAATCGGAAGCGGCGGCAGCATGGACGACTATCTCTGCTGTATCGCAAGCGGCATGATTCAGTTTGTCTGCGTGCGGGAAGGAAAGGAAAATTACCGTTCCCTCACGGCCGAGCATATTTCCATTCACCCGGGCTCTTCAATGTTCCGCACTGACCCCCTCTTTATCGTGGCGGGCGAAATCGTGCGCACAAGCCGGACTTTCGCAATGTCGGTCTCCCCCCTCACAAAATCACTGCTGGCAAAAATCTCCCCTGACCTTGAGGCAAAACTCAACTCAATGCGGGGAAAAAGAAGCCGAAGCCTCACAGGAAATCTCGAATACAAGGGCTCAACTTTCAGCGCAATCAAAGGAAAACTTCTGGGACGGGATGACGGTCACTTTGGCGGCAGAAAGGCAAAAGAAAAGAACGAGAATGAAATCATCATCGGCGGAGAGGCCTTTGAATTTGAAAAGCAGAAGGGAAAGAAAATGCTTATCCTTCCCTACAACAAATTCAAGTCAGCCCTTCAGGCCGAAAAAGACACGAACAAACTGGCGGCTTTTGCCCCCATACGCTCGAAAGTCCTGCTTCACGGAGCTGGATTACTGTCAGGCGAAAAACTTGAGCTGGTCTCAAAAGTCGTAAAGAACTTGAATCTAAGTCCAATCGATGAAAAATCCCTTATTAAAAGGAATTTCGACATTCACGAAGAGGGTTCTGCTGACCGTCTCATAGCCGAGCTTCAAAAAGTCCTTAGAATCACCATGTCTAAAAAGACGAAGGAATATGCCTTCATCGCCCTCTTTACTGACGGGCGGGGAACTTACTGGTTCAAGATGAGCCGGGGATTTGCCACAGCCCTCAATGAAAGCCTCTCCAGTCTGGAAAGTCTCGTTGACGAGCAGGTGGACTTCTCCGTAGACGGCAAGGAAAGGATTAACGCCGTATACAGGATGTTGAGCTCACTCTACGAGTAATTATTTAGCGTCCCCGATACCTGAGCCTGGATTATCTTGCTCAGGGGCGGCCTCTTTTTCAGGAGCCTGCAACTCTTTTTCTGTATTTTTGGGGGCAGATTTTTTCTCTTTTTTGGCTTTTTTTTCGGCTTCAGCTGCTTCCCGTTCCTTGTCCTTTTCGGCAGTCTGGGCTTCAAGGTCACGACCAAGCAAGCGGGCGGCTTTGATTGCCAACTGATTTTTGTTTTTTGCATTAAGGTCAGCCTTATCTGCCAGGGCATTCACCTCATCATTGCAGTTTGAATAGCGCCCTCGTGCCCATATATCAAGACCTGTGCCTGTAGTGGAATTGTCCTTGCTTTTAAGATATTCCAAAGCCACATCGGCAAAAGCAGGATTGTCATATTTTGCCATTTCTTTTCCGATTGCATAACGGAGCTGCTTTCGCCTGTCGTCTTTGACTGTTTCCTGGGCAAGAGTCACGATTTCACTTATCCCCCGTCCTTCTTCAAGCAAAACTTTTGCCACGCGGGATTTTTGTCCGTCAGGAACTTTTTTTTCGGTAATCTGGGAAAGAAGATATTCGTTTCCTTGCGGAGTGTTGAGACGAGCCAGAGCGTTAATACAGTCGTTTTTAACCGCCTGCACAGGATCATTTTTTGCCCGATAAATTAAATACTCGTCGGCCTCTTTGACATCATTCTCTTTAATCGCAGAGATTGATTCCTGACGAACTTTGTAGTTGGAATCTTTCAAGCCCTGAATCAGCACATCATTCGCTTCTTTATTCTTAAAATGCCTGATTCCCTTAATAACATACTGCCGGAGATTCGGATTTTCGTCCTCAAACAAATCAACAAGAACTTTCTCGGCCTCAGGTTTTTCCATGACACCGATTGCCTCGGCACTGTACATGCGGACGAATGCATTTTCATCAGAATCCTCGGCGTATTCTACGAGTTTGTCATAGGTCTCCACGGCATGAAGCTGACCCAGAACCCGGACAAGGCTCTGCCTCTGGGCGACGGTCAAATCCTCCCGCTCCAGATATTCAGTAATATAAAGGGCTTCGTCTGCTCCGCCGATTTTTCCCAAAGTCTCAAGAGCACCTGTAAAATATTCCTCGTTATCGCTTTCAAGCAGAGTTATGACCGCAGGGGAAGCTTCTTTTGTTTTCGCCATCTGAATATAAGAAAAACATGCATTGACCATGGAAGATTTTTCATCGTACGGGTCATTCAAAATCATGACGGCGTAATCTTCAAGACAGGGGTCTTCGATAGTCTTAAAATAATTGAGGATTTTTTCCCGTAAAGCTACAGATTTAGTCTCCTGAAACAAATCATAGACTTCATTTGCAAAACGGACATCTTTATTCTTTGTCATGGTACCGAGCAATTCAGAAATATCTTCCTCAAGCCCGAATTTAAGAATATCGGCGTTCTTTTCGTTGGCTTCGGGATCAGTATTGTTGAGTTCAGCGACTTTCTCTGAGTCAGGAGATTTTGGTCTTTTTGCGGACGGCACATCGCTCACCCCGCCCAGGGATTCTTTTTCGCCTGTTTTTTCTCCGGCTGTTGAAGGAGCTGCCCCGGAAAGCGCGTCGATTTCACTGTCAGAGTCTGAGTCAGAAGGCAGAGCCGAGCCGAGAGAGACAGAAGAGGTGTTTTCAGAAGAAGACTCAGCTTCCACAGCGGAAGATTCCGCCTGAGAATCTGAAGCAGGCCCTTCCTGGGCAAACACATTCAAAGAGAAAAAAAATCCGGCAAAAAGTAAAATTGTCTTTTTCATCAAAACTCCAAAAAATTACCCGGGCTAGGGATTGCAGGGGCGCGAAGCGTTGCCGTAAGGCAATGGAGCGATAGCGGAAGGGCGAAAAGCCCGGCCGCTGCGTTACGGAGCGAAGCGAAGTAGCAGCGGAAGCCCCCAAATAAAAACTTCTAACTCCTACTTCCTAACTCCTAACCTTTCAATTTCCCATCTTCCACTTGTTAGAGTGGTATCGCTTCAAGAAATTCGTTCTATATTCTTCAAACCTGTTTTCCTGAATTGCGTTACGGATTTCGGCCATCATGTTGTGGAGGAAATACAAGTTGTGATAGCTTGCAAGCGTCGCGCTTAAAATTTCCTGCGACTTAAAAAGATGGCGGAGATAGGCTCTCGTGTAATTCTTGCAGACCTTGCAGTTACACTCAGGGTCAACTGGTGAAAAATCGCGGGCGAATCTCTCTTGTTTTATCGGCAGATTTCCGTCTCTGGTGAAATAACTTCCGTTCCGAGCATTGCGGGTGGGAAGGACGCAGTCGAACATGTCGATTCCAGAATGAACCGCGTCAAGGATGTAGTCGGGAGTACCGATTCCCATTACATATTTTGCCTTTTCTTTTGGAAGGTAAGCCACGGTGAAATCCAGCATTGAGGCGAAAAGCTCTGGCGGCTCCCCTACAGAAAGCCCGCCGATTGCGATTGCGGGAAGATTCATCTCGCTCACGAACCGGGCCGACTGAATGCGAAGATCCTCGAAAAAGTTTCCCTGCACGATGGGAAGCAAAATGCCCTTGTAGCCCATGTCGCACTTACGAATCCATTCTTCTTTGGCACGGCGAAGCCAGTTACTGGTGATTTCAAGGGCGTGAATCGCTTCTTTTTTGTCAACGCCAAAGCCCGTGCACACGTCAAGCTGCATCTGAATGTCAGAATTGAACTGGCACTGAATGTCAACGACCCGCTCCGGGGTGAACATGTGGCGGCTTCCGTCGATGTTTGAAGAAAAAAGAGCGCCTTCTTCGGTGATTTTACGCAATTTTGAAAGGGACCAGACCTGAAAGCCGCCTGAATCAGTGAGAAAATTCTTTTTCCAGCCGGAAAAACCGTGCAAGCCCCCCGCCTCTTCGATGATGTCCGGCCCCGGTCTTAAATAAAGATGATATGTGTTGGCTAGGATAATCTCAAAACCGATTTCGTCAAGGTCGTCTTTTGTGAGCGCCTTGACAGTGGCGTTAGTTCCCACAGGCATAAAAACCGGCGTCTGAACATCGCCGTGAGGAAGATGAAGAGTGCCGGTACGGGCTTTGCCGTCAGTAGACTCGTGCCTAATTTCAAAAATATTCTCAATCATTAGAAAGATTGTATCATAAATGACGGCGACTGTCATTTAGTGGATGATGTGAATAAAAAAGGAGATAAATTCGATTTATGGCATTCTTCTCTCTTCTGTGATATAATTTTCTGTATGACCAATCGATTTCTGCCCATCGGCATTCAGGATTTTGAAAAACTCCGCAGAGGAAACTACCTCTATGTTGACAAGACAAACTTCGTCTATGAGCTTGCGAGTCTTTCAACGCCATTCTTTTTAAGCCGCCCACGCCGATTCGGAAAGAGCCTTCTGCTTTCCACTCTTGAAGCCTACTTTTTGGGCAAAAAAGATTTGTTCAAGGGCCTTGCCATCGAAAAACTGGAAAAGAACTGGGTGGAATATCCTGTCATAAAAATCAGTTTCGGGGCAGATAATTACCCTGATTTGAATTGCCTGATATCACTGGAAAATTCCGTTCTTTCTGAATATGAAAAAAAATACGATGTCGCCGTTTCTGATTCCCGTGCAGCCCCTAGACTCAAAAACATCATCAAAAGTGCCTGTGAAAAGACCGGCAAGCAAGTGGTCATCTTAATCGACGAATACGACAAGCCAATTTTAGACGCGCTTTACACCGACTACGAGGAGCAGAACCGACAGGAACTGCGCAGCTTCTACAGCCCGCTAAAGGACTGCGACCAGTACATCCGCTTCCTATTCATCACGGGAATCACGAAGGTGAGCCATGTGAATATCTTCTCAGGATTGAATCAGCTCAATGACATCAGCCTTGATAAAAAATACTCTTCGATTTGCGGTATTTCGGAGTCAGAATTGGTCGAGTACTTCATGCCGGAAATTGCAGCCCTTGCCGAAGAGCAGGAAATGAGCCTTGAAGAAACGAAGTCCAAGCTCGCCCAGATGTACGACGGCTACCACTTCACCCACAATGTCGAGGGCGTTTACAACCCATTCTGCCTCTTAAAGTGTTTTTCAGCAAATGATTTCGGCTCATACTGGTTTGAGAGCGGTACGCCTTCTCTTCTCGTAAAGACCTTGCAGAACCAGCCGCTGGAGCTTACCACAATAATCAACGGACGCAAGGCAAAGGAAGATCAGTTTAAGAACTACGACCCTGACTCAAAGAATATGCTCCCGGTTATTTATCAGAGCGGCTACCTTACGATTAAAGATTTTGACAAGGAAAAAAGAATTTACACGCTGGACTTTCCCAACCGTGAAGTGGAAGACGGCGTCATCAACATTCTTTTGAAAAAATTCGTGACTGTTCCTTATGATGACCTTGGGCTTGCAATCGGAAATTTGTGCGATGCCCTTGAGCTTCATGATTTAGACCAAGCCATGAACATCATCAAGTCCGCCATAGCAGACCTTCCCACCGTGGTCAAAAAAGACATGTGCGAGAATTACTACGAGTCAGTCACGCATCTCATGTTCCGCATGACAGGATGGCGGGTGGTCTCGGAGCTGCAGAATGTCTGTGGACGGAGCGATGTGGTGGTGGCCTCAAAGGACAGCGTTTTCATCTTCGAGCTTAAAATGGATAAGGGCAGGGCTTTTGAAGAGGTGGCGGAAGAAGCCCTTGCCCAGATTGATGCCAACGGCTACTCACAAAGATTTTCAGTCAACGGAAAGAAAATGTACAAGGTAGCCCTTGTTTTCTCCAGTGAAGGGAAAGGTCTTTTAGGCTGGAAGTTGAAGGAGTAACGCTTGGACAAGGCAGGTATTTTCGTATCATCGGCTAATTATGAATTAGCCATTCAGAATTATGAATTGCGTTTACACCATTGCATCGTCCTTTGTCCGCTCGATCACAATTTCACCATTTTCTTCAAGCCTTAGAACAATATTCACTATAA
>JAFUHS010000176.1 GCA_017468745.1 Treponema sp.
AGAACCGTACCGCTTGTGGGCTTAAAAAAGCCCGTAATCATACGCATGGTGGTTGATTTTCCCGCTCCGTTCGGACCAAGAAGACCGACAATCTGCCCCGTAGGAATTGAAAAACTGACATCATCGACAGCCTTGAATTCTCCGAAGCGTTTTGAGAGATGTGAAACTTCAATCATTTTTGAAATGTCCTTAAAATTCCTCACAGAGTGCACAGAGCGCACAGAGGTTTGTTATTTATAAAACAAATTTTAATGGGTTAGGTTATACTTTTTTTGGAAAAATTTCAATTTGGGGGGTGTTAAAATAGCAAAATCTGAAAAAGTATCGCTTCTATTTTATTCATCCGCCGCTTTCTGCAATGCCTTGTCCCAGGATTTGAGGGCGACATCCTTACGGCGGGCAAGCTCCAGATATGCGGCATCGTAGTAAGTAAGTTGGGAATCCATGGCAACTGAGAGAATTCGCGCGCGGGTCTCAGAATCGGGCTGGCTTTCCGTGTAAATGGGAAGCTGTGCCACCGATATGAGGATTGAGTCAAGCTCGGCTTTTGTTATTCTTGCCGGGCTTCCGTCTTTTTTGGGCTTTGCGGCATTTAAGAGAACATTGCCTATTTCAAACCAAAAGAGCTGAGGCACGATAATCTGACCGTTCTGCTCGATAAGTTTTTGAAGGAAAAGCTGAGCCTCGCCTGATTCATCACCGGTATAATCAGCGAGAATCGCACTCATAAAATAAGAAGTGTCCACAACTGCAACGGGAAGCGAGTCTTCCAAGTTTCCATTTGAGTCAATAACGATATGCCCCATAGCTTTTGAATTTCCCGCCATAAAAACTTACCGCCTGCCCTCTTCTTTCCATTCCTGAAGCTGCTGAAGGGTGATTGGATTTTTTTTATTTTGCTCCGAGATTCTGGCAGAAAGCTTCATGAGTCGCTGCCAGGCCTTAACAGCCTCTGAGGATTCTTTTTTTTGAGGGCTTTGCATGACTGCGACATCATGACCGTTCCGAGTGATTGTGACAGTAAAACCTTCCTCAACCTTGCGCAAAAGCTCAGCGAAGTATGTTTTTGCCTGAAAAGAACCGACCGAAAAATTGCCGAAAGGCGAAACGCTGCCAGCAGACGAAAACATAGGCACCTCCTTCTTTATGAGATAATAATAAGGGGGAAAATAATAAAAGTCAACCAGTTTATAGACTAGTTTTAATAAAAGGAGAATCTTTCTTCGCAATCTGCTATAATCTCTTCTATGAAAAATAATCCCTTAAATCAGATTTTTTCCAACATCAAATGCGCAATTTTTGACATGGACGGCACAATCCTTGACTCAATGGGAATGTGGCACACAATCGGTGCGCAATATCTTCAACAAAACGGAATCACTCCAAGAGAAGGCCTGTGGGACGATATCAAACGATTTAACTTGGTGGAATCGGCGGATTATTTTATTGAAAAATACAATATCCAGAAGCCCAGGGAAGAAATCATGGACGAAATCCGTGCCCTTATAAGCGGGCACTATGAAAAGACTTTGCAGCTGAAAGATGGAGCCAGAAAGCTTTTAGAAAGACTTAACGAAATGAAAATCCCCTGCCTGCTTGCCACAGCCACCGACCGGACAAGCGTGCTTGCCTGTATGCGCCGCCTTGACTGCGAGAAATATTTCGTGAAAATCCTCACCTGCCTTGAATACAATACGACAAAATCCGAGCCGGTGATTTTTGAGAAGTCAGCGGAAGTCTGCAAGGCAAAGGCGGAAGAATGTCTGGTTTTTGAAGATGCCCTCCATGCCCTGAGGACGGCTCACAATGCCGGTTTTAAGACAGTGGCAGTCTACGATGAGAGCGATGAGGAAAAAACCGAGCCGCCGCTTACAGACTGGGAGCGGATGCTTGAAATCTGTGATGCAAGTTGCCTGTCCCTCACGGAAATAGAAATTTAGACGCGGACTCACGAGTCCAGACTGACGGCGAATCCGTACATCCGTACCGCCCGAAGTCTAACTCCTAACTCCTAACTCCTAACTCCTAACTCCTAACTCCTAATTCCTGACTGCTCATTAATTATCTCAGCCCAAGACCTTGAATCCCTTTTTGGGGGATCCAGTTTCAGAGTGACCAGAATTTTTTCAAGACTGGCACGGACTGTATCGGGTGCTAAGTCATCCTTTGTATATTCGATTTCGGCATAAGGGAGACCGTTGACTTTTTCAAGCTCCAGGTGAGCTTCAAATCCATTTTGCGTGACAAAAGAAGAAATGGCATCCTTTGTTTTTTCGAACCATTTTATGTAGCCCGTGGCCTTGAAAAAACTGCGCAAAACCTCAGGATTTTCGATAAAGGTCTCCTGCTCGGCGTTAAATTCCACGCCATTTTCCAGAGTTTTCCGCTTGATGCAAAAGTAGGATTTTTCAAGATTTTCGCTCTCATCACCGTACATATCGATTCCGCTGGGAGAAAGGGAGGCTGTTTTTTCAGTTCGGATTCGGATTACACGCAGCTCTTTGTTTTTCAGCCGCTCTTCATG
The DNA here is from genome assembly GCA_017468745.1 of Treponema sp. Lineage (GTDB taxonomy): Bacteria > Spirochaetota > Spirochaetia > Treponematales > Treponemataceae > Treponema_D. The sequence goes on from JAFUHS010000176.1 coordinate 2,525, forward strand.
AGTTTTATAGAGGGAAAAATATTCGTCATTTTTGAGGATTTTTTCCACCTTCTGAAGGGAAAGGCCGTCAATCCTTTTGCGGCCAAGCAGAAAATCCTCTATATAAGTAAACTCTTCTTGTGTGAGAGGAATTTTCAGTTCAATTTCACGAGACATGAAGCAATTATACAAAATAAAGAGGGGGAAGTCTCCCCCTGCGCTCCAAAGACCTCGCTTCGCTGCGGTCTTTTCCGCTACCCTCTCTGCGGGGCAAAATTAACTGAACTTAAGCCCCGCAACGCCCCCGACAGTGAGACTGAGCGTCATCATTATGACTCCCGCAAGAAGAACTCCAGAAATAACCGCAAGAGTTGTTTTTTTCCAGTCCATATCTAAAAGACTTGCCGCCAGAGTTCCCGTCCAGGCTCCGGTTCCAGGAAGGGGGATTCCCACAAATAAAAAGAGAGCGAAATAAAGCCCCCTGCCCGCCTTTTCCTGCAATTTTTCACCGCCGCGATGACCTTTTTCGAGGCAGAAACGGCAGATTGCGCCGATTAATTTTTTATCCTTGCCCCACTCCAGGAATTTTCTTGCAAAAAGAAAAATGAAGGGAACGGGAAGCATGTTTCCCAGCATACAGGCGATAAAAAGAAAGACGAGCATGGCGGGAGAAAGATCCAGCCCCTGAGAAGCGAAAATCCCCACTCCGACAGGAATTGCCCCGCGGAGCTCAATCAGCGGAATCATGGAAACTAAGAATGAAATCAAAAGTGCTTTTGTCATAAGTCAGAATATAATAATGAAATAATCGATAAAAGAAAACAGAATTTTATTGCACTATTTTTTTATTTAAAATATACTGCAATTACTCTGCATAGAAACAAAAATGTGTGGCAAGGAGAGTATTTTTATGAAAAAACACTATATTTCAACATCACGAAAATTTTCTGTCGGGGCAATCATCATCATGCTCATAGTCCTGGCGATTTCTTCCATTACAACCAGCGTTTTTTTCGCTCGAAACAGTCTTGAGAATTTCTATGACAAGGCTGGTGCCGAACTCTACGCCTTTTCGGATGCAATCAACATGTTCTTCGGAGCAAAGGAAGTCGAGCTGAATGTATTTTCTGAATCTGACCCCGTAAAACTGGCGGACGACACGATTCATTCCTTTGTAAACGAGGTCGGTAAGATTCAGATTCTGGAATACGAAAAAAGCCCTGCAGAAGAGGCGATTCGTGCAACCTGCAAGAATTTCGCATCCGCCGACAAGGATATAGCGGAAATCTACATCGGAACAAAATGGGGCGGCTATGCCACAAACTTCGACAGTTCGATGAGCGGAGGCTATGACCCGCGGAAACGGGGCTGGTACCAGACGGCAACAAGCGGAAACGGCAAGGTTATGATTACAGATGCTTTTGCCTCCACAGTGGGGGCAACGGTCGTGGGAATCACCCGGTCAGTCTATGACTTTGAGAAAGAATTTGTGGGAAACGCTTCAATTGAAGTTTCCCTGGATACGCTCACGCAGATTCTTTCAACAGTAGACTTGGGAAGCAATGCCTTCCTCATGATGATTCAAAAAGACGGAACAATACTTGCCGACACTTCACCTTCCAAAAACAACTTCAAAAACATTACAGAAATCAACATTCCAAACCTTAAAGAATTCATTTCTTCCCCGTCAGGAAACGGAAGCATTAAAATCGACGGTACGACCTATTTTTCAAAATTCATCACAAACGAAAAAACAAACTATCAGATTGTAGCATTCTGCCCGAAAGGAACGGTTTTTAAAGCCTTCTACCGCACTATTTCCTTCACGATTCTCATTTGTCTGATTATCACGCTTATAACAGCCATCTTCGTCTCTCTCTTCACAAGAAAGACCATGAAACCTCTCAAAAAAATCATCGCTTCCCTTGAGGAAGTCGCCGACAACGATTTTACCCATTCAATCGAAGTCACAAGCCACGACGAGCTGGGGAATGTGGCCGAAACATTCAATGAAACCATCGGAAAACTGAGGGGTACTTTCACTCTTATCTCTCAGAACACAAATGAGCTGGATAAAATCGGAAACGGTCTTGCCGAGGACATGAACAGCATCTCAAGCGAGATTTCAAAAATCGCAGGAAACATAGTCTCAATCAGCTCTCAGTCTGAGTCATTAAATGAAAGCGTCGAGCTGACGGCAAATTCAGAGAAAGAAATCGCGGGTGCCATCGAAAAACTCAGCGCCAGCACGGAATCCCAGTCAGAATGTGTTGAAAATTCAAAAAGAAGCGCGAACAAGATGGTTGGAAACATCACGGAAATCTCACATTCAATCAAAAATACCAGCGAGGCCGTTCAGTCACTTCTTCAGGCGACAAACACCGGAAAGGAGAACATGAAAAAATCCGCTGAAATCGCCCAGAAAATCGCAGATGCCTCAGGCGGTCTGCAGGAAGCGTCAAAGGTAATCCTGAATGTTGCAAGCCAGACAAACCTTCTTGCAATGAATGCGGCCATTGAGGCGGCTCACGCAGGGGAAGCAGGACAGGGATTCGCGGTCGTTGCTGACGAAATCCGAAATCTTGCCGAGCAGTCTTCAAAACAGGGCAAGGTCATCACCCAGACACTTAAAGATGTAGGCCTTGAAATCACAAATCTTGCCGATTCAACCCGCACGGTCGAGCAGAGTTTTGCGGAAATCTACAATCTCTCAGAAAATGTAAACACGCTTACCGGAAATGTTAAGAGCGTTATGGGCGAGCATGAGGAAAGCTGTAAAGATGTTCTTTCGGCAATCAAGGAAATCGAGACGGCCACGACCAGCGTAAAACGGGAGTCGGAGGGAATTTACAGTGCAAGTCAGGAAGTTTCAAGCGCGGTTGGAAAAATGACAAACATCGCCTCAAATCTTTCTTCCCGAATGAGCGAGATGGGCGAAGGAGCAAGAAGC
>JAFUHS010000019.1 GCA_017468745.1 Treponema sp.
AGTCTGGGCCGTATCTCAGTCCCAATGTGCCCGGTCACCCTCTCAGGCCGGATACCCGTCATCGCCTTGGTGGGCCCTTACCCCGCCAACCAGCTGATGGGCCGCGGACCGCTCCCCCGGCGGGGCAATAGCCCCTTTCCCCGCGCGGCTCCAGCCCGCGCGGCCTTATCCGGTATTACCCTGTGTTTCCACAGGCTATCCCCGTCCGGGGGGTGCGTCATCCACGTGTTACTCACCAGTCCGCCGCTCTAGGCACCCCGGAGGGTGCTTGCCGCCCGACTTGCATGCTTAAGACGCGCCGCCAGCGTACCTTCTGAGCCATGATCAAACTCTCCATCAAAATTCTAAATCCCCCGAAGGGTAAAAAGAAGACCACTTATAAACTTTGATTCCCTGACCAATCTTGATTGATTAGGAACGCCCTCAGAGGACTCGCGCCCTCCGCTGGCTTATGTTTTTGTCCATGTGTTCACGCACGATGGAACGGAAAACCGCTCCATACTCGTCTTTCTTTCCCTCACTTGCATTGCCGTTCAAAGAACTTTGTGACCGCCGCCGTATCGCGGCGGGTGAGAATGAATATATCACGCCAGCGTTTTAGTGTCAACAGATTTTCTCTTTTTTTTCGATTTTTTTTTTGTTTTTTTGCGATTTTTTTCCGCCACCCCCTCGCGGCCGGGGTGACCGGCCCCATACGGGGAGGGCCGCCCAGCTATGGAGCGGTGGCGCCGCGCGCCAGTGCCCCTGGGGCACCGAGGCCACGCCGAGCCGCGGAACAGCGCATGACGGTGGATTTGCGCCTAAAAAATCTTTATACTTAATCTATGGCACATTTCATTGATGAAAATACACTTTTTATTTTAGATTCTTATGGCTTAATTTATCGCGAGTACTTTGCTTTTATATCGCGCCCGCTCACAAACTCACGGGGAGAAAATGTCTCGGCGGTATTCGGTTTTTTCCGAAATTTGCTCACTATATTGAAGAATTATTCACCTCACTACATGGTTGCGGCCATGGATTCAAAAACAGCGACTTTCCGTCACAAAATGTATGCTGAATACAAGGCGACCCGCCCAAAAACGCCTGAAGATTTACACGCTCAGATTCCATGGATTGAGGAAATATTGGAAACATTGGGCATCCCGGTCCTCCGCCGTGACGGTTTTGAGGCTGATGATGTAATCGCGACGCTGGCAAAAAAGGCTGAGGCAGAAGACCGTCACTGTATCATTCTGAGCGCGGACAAGGATTTGCAGCAACTGACGAACTCTCACATCCACTGCATGAAACCGGATAAAAGTCAAATTTGGGCTGAGCTTGACGAGGCAGGAGTTGAAAAAGACTGGGGAGTTCCAGCCTCAAAGCTGCTTGATCTGCTTTCACTTATGGGGGATACGGCGGACAATGTTCCTGGCGTAAAGGGCGTGGGGCAAAAAACTGCGGTCAAACTTCTTTCTGAATACGGCACGCTCGAAGGAATCTACGGGCATGAGGCGGAAATCAAGGGGGCACTAGGTGAAAAAATCCGAGGCGATAAGGAAAATGCCTTTTTCTCAAAGAAACTGATTACTCTCTGCACTCAAGTGCCTGACTTGTGCAGAATCGAAGATTGCTGCACGACAAAACTGAATTTTGCAGCGGCGGCAGAAAAAATGGCAGCCCTTGAAATCCGGGCGATTGCGAGGGATTACAGGAACGAGGCAAAAGGAAAGTCTTCCGTAAAGGCTGATTCTGACCAGGGAGACCTCTTTGCCTCTGAAACTGAAAACCCTGCAGAAAAAAGCAGGGAGACCGAGAATGAAAATACAGAAGAAGAGTCATCTCCGGTGCAGAAAAATCACGGGGATTATCACGCAATCACAGTAGCAGCAGAACTTATTAAATACATTGAAGAAATCCTTGCGGCAGAAAAACCTGTTTTTGCCTTTGACACGGAGACAGATTCCCTCGACACGGCTTCGGCTAACCTTCTGGGATTTTCCCTCTCTTACAAGAAAGGAAGCGGCGTTTATGTTCCGATTGCGACAGGCGGGGATTTGTTCTCTGCGGCAGTCGGGCTGCAAAAGAAAGAAGCCTCCGATGCACTGAGGAAGCTTTTTTACGCTCCAAAATGTACAATCGTAATGCACAACGCGAAATTTGACATGAAGGTGCTGGACGCACAGGGCTTTATCTCTTTAGCAGACTGGATTGGTGAAAATGACGGAGTTGCAAAAATCGCCGACACAATGATCGCTTCATGGCTTTTGGAACCTGACCGAAGCGGAAAATCTGCCTACGCCCTGGAATATCTTTCCGAGACCCACCTGCACTTGAAGGGCACGGAATTTGAAGAAATCGTTCCCAAAAACGGAACTTTTGCAGATGTGCCTTTGGAGACGGCTGCCTCTTACTCAAGCGAAGATTCAGATTTCACACTCCAACTGTGGAAGCTTTTTGAGCAAAAATTAAAAAACGAACAGCTTTACGACCTTTTCTTCAATATGGAAATGAAAGTGCTCCCGATTCTATCGCAAATGGAGACAACTGGCATTCATATTGACTCCCGCTATCTCAAAGACTATGAGGTGGAGCTCAAAAAACAAATTGCGATTTCCGAAAAGGAAATTTACACTCTCGCAGGACACGAATTCAACATCGCCTCGCCTAAACAGCTTTCTACAGTTCTTTTTGAAGAAAAAAAACTGCCAGCAGGCAAAAAAACAAAAACAGGATTCTCAACGGACACCAGCGTTCTTGAAGAGCTTTCCGAGCTGGACGAGCTTCCCGCAAAAATTCTGGAATATAGGGCGAAAACAAAACTGCTCTCAACCTATGTTGAAACCCTCCCTGCTCAGGCTGACGAAAACGGCCGCATACATACGACTTTCATGCAGACAGGAACGGCAACAGGCCGCCTTTCATCAAAAGACCCGAATTTACAGAATATTCCGGTAAGAAGCGAAGAAGGCCGCAGAATCAGAACGGCATTCACCGCAGAAAAGGGAACGGTCCTGATTTCAGCGGATTATGCCCAGATTGAGCTGGTAGTGCTTGCCCATCTGAGCGGTGACAAAAATCTCTGCTCGGCCTTTGAAAACGAAGTCGATGTTCACAAGTCAACGGCAAGCCTGATTTACGGGGTTCCTATGGACGAGGTTACGGCAGACATGCGCCGGAGCGCAAAGACCCTCAACTTCGGTCTCATGTATGGAATGGGGGCTTTCTCCCTGGCGAAAGATTTGGGAATCGGACGCGGACAGGCAAAAGAATTCATCGACAATTATTTCGCGGTTTATTCCGGCGTAAAATCTTTCTTTGACGAAAATGTTCGATCTGCCGAAGAAAAAGGCTACATAAAGACGATTTTTGACAGACGGCGAAAAATCCTCGCGATTAACAGCAAGAACAAAATGGAGAAAGAAGGCGCAATCCGAGTCGCAAAAAATTCTCCTATTCAGGGAAGTGCCGCCGACATCGTAAAGCAGGCTATGATGGATGTGACAAGCGCGCTCAAATCCACAGGCTCAAAGGCAAAACTTCTTCTCCAGGTGCATGACGAACTGATTTTCGAATGTCCGGATGATGAAAATGAAATCTCAGACACAATCGCCCTTATCCGCGACAAAATGGAGCACGCCGTTAAACTTCGCGTTCCTCTCCGTGTTTCAATCGAATGTGACAAAAACTGGGGGTGCTTCCACTAATGATTATCTGCGTCACGGGAATGATGGCGGCAGGAAAAAATTACATCAGCTCGCTTTTTGAAAAAGACGGCTTTGTCTCAATCGACCTTGACAAAACGGCTCACACGGCGATTTCTCTTTGCACGCCGCAAATTCTCTCCGCTTTCTCAGGAGAGGCAGAATCACGCGGGATTTCTCTCACAGGTAAGGACGGCTCCATTAATCGGCGGGCTTTGGGACGGATTGTATTCTCGGACAAAAGTCTGCTTGCCCGACAGGAAGCCATTATTTATCCAAAGATTATAGAGCTTACGAATCAGTATATAGAAGAAAACCGCGACAAAACAGTGATTTTAAACGCGACTGTTCTTTTTAAAACCCCAGAACTGCTCTCAAAATGCGAGAAAATTCTTTTCGTGACCGCGCCATTTTTTAAACGGCTCATTCGGGCAAAAAAACGGGATAAAATGCCATTGCGCCAGATTCTCGCCCGCTTTAAAAGTCAGAAAAATTTGCTGTCTGAATACAAAAAAGCCGCAGAAGAAGTGGGCATTCCAATCGAGATAATCAAAAATTAAAAAAAATCAGTGGGAGCAGAGCCGATGCGAAAGAGCCTCGCTCAGATTTTTCAACCTCCAAATTCCTAAACATTTTTCCATAAAATCCGATACTGAATGTATGGAAATGGAAGCGGGGAAAATTTTTTGCTTCCAAAGGGGATTTTTATGGAACAGAAAAAAACTTTATGGATTGTTGCGGCGGCCGGAATCTTTCTGCTCGTCGTTGTCGGCGCAGCTTTAATTTTATACTCGCCCTCATTGCATCAGTCATCTGGCATACAGGCTGGATTCGACCCGACATCAGGATGGATTAGCTCAACAAAAACAAGTGTGACACCAGTTCCTGAAAATGGAATCGTCTTTAATTCTGAGACACCTGCTGCAACAGAGCCAGTGCAGACAAATACGCTTCCGACTTCGCCATTCGCTCTCGAAAATAAAAACAGCGATTATTCTTCAAAAGGAAATGAAAATCTTCTTCGGACTGACAAAGTCACTGTTATTTCTGACAATGCGACTGTTTTATCGACAGGAACAACCACAATCGATTTGAATTCGCTTAAATCATCGTCTGCTTCTGAAATCATCGCAAAAAATGAAATGACTGCAAATCAGCTCAATACAAGCAGGGCTTCTGAAATGACCGCGTCAAGCTCAAATACGCATGTGACTTCAGAAAAAAAATCAAGCGATTACTACACACCGGCAACAGTGGCAAAATCAGAAAGTCCTAAGACAAAATCTGCAGGAACGACGGTCAAAAAGAGCACAGCGGCAGCAAGCAAAAAGACAACAGCAACAAAAGCCGCAACTGCAAAAGCTGTCGCATCAAATGCTAAGAAAGCGCCGGATTCATTCTGGGTACAGGCGGCGGCTTACACGAGCAAACGAAATGCCGATGAGGCCAGAAGCACACTCGAATCAAATAAAATCCCCAGCGAAGTCTTCACTTTCACGGACTCAAACGGCAAGACTTTCTACCGGGTTCGTGTCGGTCCTTATGTGACAAAAAGCGAAGCTGAATACTGGCAGACAAGAATCGGTATGATTGACAAATTTGCTTCATCAAAAAGCGTAATCGTAAACACAGCGATAAACTGATAAAAAACATATAAACCCTCCATAAGTGAGAAGGCTGTAACTGGCAGCCTTCTTTTTTTTATTTTTTTACATTTCATTACCGAAAATTGATTTTTAAAACCAATACATAGGTATGAAAAACAAATTGAAAACATGCGGATTTTTCCGTTTTAGACACAGGAGAATGCTCTTCTGCCCCCTAGTCTTTCAGATTATTTTTGCCGGCTTTTCCGAGCCCTTCTTCAATTTTGCGGAATTTAAGTGTGCCCCCTCAATAACGATACCTGCCGGAACCAGCGAAAAAGAAAAGGCCCTCGCAGGAAACGGTGGAATCAGGCTGTCATTTCGAGATGCCGATGCCAGAGCCTATGTGACGCTTCAAAAAACAGAATTTGCCGCAATTAAGGAATGTGAGACAGTCTCCGAGAAAGCCGATTTGTTTGATGCTCCTCGATACGGAGCGGGATTTTTCCTCTTCAGAGAGAGTATCCCAATAACGATAAAAATCGGACATAACACTTACGGAAAATCCGTGTCTAAAATAAGAAATCCATCCCCAAGTACGACTGCAAATCCTCTCGCAAAAAGTTTTGTTTTCGCAAGTGGAAGCGGAGCAAGCCTTCCCACCATGACTTCCAGTCAGCAGCCTCTCTCCCTGGCGTTTTCGGTTAAAAAAGATTTAGAGTGTCTTCCTTTTCAGATTTCTTTTGAGGGATTCATTACGGAAAAAAAAGAAAAATTTCTCTCCCTGTCGGCAAAATTCGGGCTACCTGGAAATATTTCAATTCAACCCGCTTTTTCTTTCGGGGAATTTTTTCTGGAGAACAAATCAGCCATACTAAAAAAGAATAATGCGGCCTTTGACGAAAATTCCTTTTATTCAGGATTGGGCGAACTCAGTATTTTCACTCCAGTTTTGAAGATAAATTTTTATTCGGGTTTTCAGCAAAGTCCTTACGAAACAGACTCCTGGTGGTTTAAATTTGACGGAAGAACTTCTTTTCGTGCTCTTTTGCTCAATATCTCCTATTTTGCACTGCCATCTTCAAAAAACGCACCCAAAGCCGCCCCTCTAATCGGAGCCTCATCGTCAATCTGCCGTATCGTAGAGCAAGCCAGCATAAATCCGCAAATTTTATTTTTATTTGATGACAAAAATGCAAGTTCAATACGGCTCGGTTTTTCCCTGCTGGAAAACTGGAAAGTCACCGCCACTAATACGCCTGTCCAGCTCAACACAATGAAAGTCAGGACGGGAATTGAATTTGAAAACAGACTTCTTAATACACGCTTTGACTGGACTGAAGCCAATATCCTTCTTTCGGGAGATGCACCGACAAAATCTTCCCTGCCAGAAAGATTTCATTCATTTTCCCTATCCACATCTTCTTCATGCCCCTATTTTAAATATGCCTTGTCTGGAAGCTACTCTTATTATCCGCCGCCAGCTGATACAGATTCTCTCAAAGAAAGCTGTTCTTTTGATATAAAAATTGCATTCCCCGCCATGAATGTAGACGCTCAGGCAGGACTTGACATGACATTTAAGGACGGACAACGCTATTCTGGGGAATGGACTATAAGTCTCGCCCATGGCATAAAAAAGAAATATCTTCATACATCTATGAAACTTAAACTACTAATGCCCTTTTGATATTGAACAACATGCTTTTTTACTGTATATTTTTATAATTCTACAATTATTGGAAATTCTTTTTTGAGAGGTAAACAATATGGCTTTTGATATTACCAAAGTACGTAATATCGGTATCAGTGCCCACATTGACTCTGGTAAGACTACCACATCAGAAC
>JAFUHS010000177.1 GCA_017468745.1 Treponema sp.
ACAGCTTTGATCAGGAAGGCGTTCAGCTGGGCAAAAAACTGGCAAAAACAGTCCTCTCAGGCGAGGCAAAAGACGCTTTGAAGGCCTATACAGAATTGCTATCAATATAAGCACTACACGGATGCGGTAAAAGAGCAAAAAAAATCCTTTCTTCAAACGAAGAAAGGATTTTTTTTGCCAGGAACCGGAATCGAACCGGCACGACGGTATTAGCTGTCGAGGGATTTTAAGTCCCTTGTGTCTACCTATTCCACCATCCTGGCATCGTTGGATTCAGTTTCCTAAAAACAACATATTTATTATATCACAAAAAAAGTCTTGTTTTCAAGATTTTAGCCTACTTTTTCTGCAAGTTTTGCAAAATCTTTTGAATTCCGATAAAATAAGGGCATGTTCAGCGATACCCATTTTCACTTTCATCATTTAATCGAGCGCGGCTTGGACGGAGTTGAGATTTTAAGAGAGCTGGCAGAAAGGAACACATTTTTCGGCCTTGACATCGGCACAAGAAGCGATGATTTACTTCGCCGCCATGTACAGTTGCAGGAAACCGTCGCCCGTCTTCCGGAAGGGCTCCGTGAAGAGGCAGACCGAATGCTCTATTACAGTGCGGGTATCTGGCCGGATGTAGATGAGATAAAGAATCGCAAAGAGGCCATGAAAAAACTCACAGACTCAATAGATGCCTTCGCCGACAAAAGCCATCTTGCGGCAATCGGTGAATGCGGGCTTGACCATCACTGGAATCCCGGCGGAGCTGACGGCAGAAGCGAGAGTGATTTTGACCAGAGCGTTTACGAGGGCGAGCGGGAACTGTTCCAGATGCAGATTGAACTCGCTCAAAAAATGGAGCTTCCCGTTATAGTACACAGCAGGGATGCCTTTGAGGACACCTTAGACTGCATAAAGAACATGGGCTACCACAGGGGAATCATTCACTGCTATTCCTACGGAAAAGAAGAAGCCAGAAAATTTCTGGATTCAGGCTGGTACATTGCCTTTGGAGGAGCGACAACTTACACAAAAAAGGCGAAAATGGAGGAAATGCAGGAACTTCTCCGCTTCGTGCCGGACGACCGTATTTTAATGGAGACGGATTCACCTTACCTCGCGCCAGTTCCTTTCCGTGGCCAGACAAACACCCCGGTCTTGATTGAGCACTGCTACCATTTCGTCGCACAGGCACGAGGAATCCTCTCCAGCGAATTAAGCCTTTTGGTGGATAAAAATATCCGCCGTCTCTTCAAATTATAAAAAAAAAACGCTTTCCAAAAAAGAAAGCGTTCTGCATGTATTTATTTTACCTGACTGAAGAGGCCGGCCATTTCATTTCGCCAGGCTCCCCTCTCACTGTCCCGGCCTTCCCACTCTATGATTTTTTTGATGGTAAAGTGCTTCTGGTCATGGGGATTATCAAAATGAAGGAGACCAAACCGCCCCTGCCCGATGTATGCAATTTTCTCGTTTAAGCCAAGATGTTCAGTTTCAGACAATTTTGAAATCACACAATCAAAGTGAACGGGGTTCAAACTGTCTTTGTTTGTAATTGCAGTGGCAATATCCGTAATGGCTTCACCGCAAATCTCACAATTAACGATATTTTCTTTAAAAGCCCGGATTGCAAGACGATTTTCTTCAAGTTCCTTAGGATTTACAGAATTCAGAAGATGCCGTCGCTCCTGTCTTCTCTCATATGAAGCACTTCCCCGTGCCTCATGTTTTCGTTCCGAACGGTCATTTCCTTTCAATTCTTGTTTGTTTCGTTCACTTCGTTCGTTTTTTTCGCTATTATCGCGGCTGTTCCAGTTTTTATTTTTGCCACCGCGTCGTCGGTCACTTCGGCTCATGCCTTCTCCTCATCAACTGCTGTTCGTTGTCTTCAACTATTTTACGGCTCAAAACCTGTGCGATTCTTTGAACTGCATATTCCACATATTCAGCATCGTGAATTTTTTTACGTAGTTCCATAACGCGAGGTGAGAATGTTCCGTCTAAAGCGACTGATTTAGAAGTAGAAGTCATAAAAACTCCGAAAAAGCATCTTGAATATGGTACACAGGCGGCTTATTAGGCATGTCAATGACAATGACATCAAATCTAATTTTGCTGTTATTATATTTTCGATGTTTTAATAGAAAAAAATTAGCCGTTTTAATAATTTTCTTCTGTTTTCTTAAATCAAGTTCATGCGCTAGAGTCTCGGCATTCCCGCTGGGGAGTGCTTTTACTTCTGCAAAAACCAGAACATCCTCTTTTAATGCAATTATATCAATTTCACCGTATCTTGTCCGCCAGTTTCGGTCAATTATTATATAAGAATTCTGAATCAGGTAGAAACAGGCTCTCTCCTCGCCGTCCTCACCGACCATCTTTGTCCAAGGCTTTTTTCTGCCATCTGCAAGTATGTGATTTTGACTTACTGATTCCAACAGTCCCTCTTCGCTTTACAACTCTTCGACTTCTTCAAGGTCTTCGAGCATATACAAGTTGTCATTCTCACTGGAATTGCTATCCGCAATGAGATGCCCATATGTCAGCAGATACTGGATATTCCATCTTTGAATTGCATCGATATGATAATTCTTTACCGACTTTTCCTCTCCGAGGAACATGTTCTCACCGTCGTCAAAAAAAACAGGCGCAGAAAATCTCATACCGATTTTAAGGTCTTTACACGCTATCTTCATGAATTTTTTTTCTGACATTACATACTCCTCCTTAGGATTTGTCTTTTTCTAAATTGACAATAAAAGCAAAAATTGTCGCAAGAGCCGAATATGTCTCTTCGGGAATCAGAGAACCAATATTCTGGATAGAAAGGACATTGGCCAAAGCCGTGTCTTCTACAACTGGAACTTGGTTTTCCCTGGCTATTTCAACAAGGCGTTCTGCAACAGAACCTTTTGCCTTAGCTGAAATATAGGGTGCCTCAGCCCATTCAGGATAGCGCAAGGCTACTGCAGAAAAAATTTCCCGCTCAGTCATTACACAACTCCGCTTACAAAGGCAATTTCCTCATCGCCGGCGCAAAAGCCCAGCAAGGATTCTAAAGGCTCAAAGAAAACCGGAGCACCGAGCAAAGAAGAAAGCTGCTCAATCTGCAACTTTCGCCGGGCTTCCGTAAATTTCTGGTCTGAAGAAAAACGCACGGTATCAATCCGTTTGTCTTTATAGCTTACTACAAATATATTCCTTTTTTCTGTATTTTTCAAATCAATAATGAATTTTTCAAGCTTTTTCAGCTCAGAATCGAACAAAAGTTTTATATTTCCAAAGGATTTTTGAAAATCCCATTCAAAAGGAAGGACAATCCAATGCCTTAAGGGAATGTCTTTTTTATGTGAGGCCGTTACTGTATTAAAGGCTGACAGAAGACCGTCTTTTCGCTCCGATGCGGCATCAACTGAGTCAAAATAAGCCTTTATGTCTGAAGGGCTTATTTTTGGATAGTTTTTATTTTTTGAGGATAAAAAGTCTTCCCATCCGCCCTGATTTCGCCCTTTTCCTTTTTTTGAAGACGATTCATCTGAATCGCCCTGTCGTCCGCCCAGAATTGCACAAACCTGAGCGTCATCCTGAGAGAGAAGGCCCTTTTCATCAAGCAAAAGCGAAATCTCTGTCTTTTCCCTGTTCACCCCGCCATTTTTACCGCCGGAGGCTGCAAGGGCTTTTTTTGCTGCAGGAATATCTATTTTCATTCCGATTTGCTGCATAAACTGAAAGAGGGCAAGGCTTTCTGCATCAGCCTCAAAGCCCAGCGAGGAAAGAAAATTCATCACTTCCTGCGAAAGAATGCCTGTATTTGACATTTTTTGTATCAGATTTGCTGAAAGAGAACCTTTTTTTATAAGGGAAAGCTCTATAAGCGAATCCTTAACCGTAACTCTTGCCGAAAAATTTTCTCCTGGCACGAGAGGACTTTCTGACTTTACGATGATTTTTTGCCCTGCAATGGAAACGGTATAAGACAAGGCTCCATTTTGAGAAAGCACACGACCAGTAACCGTAGAGCCGCTTCGCAAAAGCGAATGGCGGGCATTTTGAGGAAGCTGATCTTGTACTGTATGAACAGAAAGCATAGGCAGATAAGCAAAAAAAAATCCACCGATTCACACAGATGAACACAGATTATATATGTCATAAAGAAAAGTTTTTCGTATAAATACGAAAGATTTCTGTAACTCAAAAAACAATCTGTGAAAATCTGTGCCTAATCCGTGGATAGTATCACGCGTTTTTCAGCTTATTTTTTAGCTGGTGCGTTTGCGTGTTCTGCAACTTCCTCAGCCTTAACCTCAGCTTTGAGGGCTGCTTCTTTTTCTGCAGCGGCCTTAGAGAGGTCTCGAGACCATTTGAGGTACTCAACAGCCGGCTGACCGATAAGTTCCTTAACTTTAGCTGCCTTACCGACCTTGTCGCGGACATAGTAGAGCTTAGAGCGGCGAACTTTGCCAGGGCGAACGATTTCTACATTTACAACACGAGGGCTGTAAACAGGGAAGATTCGCTCAACGCCAACGCCGTAAGAAATCTTGCGGACAGTAAATGTCTTGCGAACGCCAGAATTTTTGATTGCGATAACGAGACCTTCAAAAATCTGGATTCGTTTTGTTTTGCCTTCGATAATCTCAAAGTGGACTTTAACTGTATCGCCGACTCTGAAATTGAGGGAAGTTTCGTCTTCCTGCTGTGCTTCAATAGTTCTGATAAGATCCATTGTTATTTTCTCCTGTGTGTGCCTTCTGTCACTCCGAACCTGATTCGGAATTTTTTTTGACTTTTCGGCGTTTTCTGCCTTCATGCTTCTGCAAGTGCATTTCCAGCAGTTCCTCAATCATTTTTTCGGCTTCTGTAGTGAGCAAGCCCTGTGCCCTTGCGCTCGTGATTAAATCAGGCCGATTCGCAAGTGTTTTCTGGAGCCGCTTTTTCAGCCGCCACTTTCGGATTAACTCATGGTTGCCGCCGGTTAAAACCTCAGGCACTTCCAAGTCCCTGTACACTTTCGGGTGAGTGTACTGGGGATATTCCAAAAGTCCGTCAGAGTAGCTTTCTTCGTCCAGACTTTCTGGAGTGATTACATTTTCTACCAGCCGATAAACAGAATCGACTATTACGGTAGCCGCAAGCTCCCCGCTGGACATGACATAATCTCCGATGGAGATTTCGTCGTCTACATATAAATCGATGATTCTCTGGTCGATGCCTTCGTATCGTCCGCAAACCAAAACGATTTCGTCTTTCTGACTAAGTTCCTGCGCTTTTTTTTGCGTGA
>JAFUHS010000178.1 GCA_017468745.1 Treponema sp.
TATAATTCCGTTGCCTCATCGTAGATTTTGCCGTCAGAGAAGATGCCGTCGCTCACGAAAATGACCGAATCGGACTTTTCGATTAGAGCCGTGAGGTCGGATTTAATTTTTTCGGGGAGGGATGGATTCCGAAATAAATTCGGAATGACAGTATTTTCAATTGGAATGACAGAGGCTTGTTCCATTTCAGTCAGATTGTCATCCTGATTAAAAAGTTCGTTGGCGATTAAGGCCGTGAGGCTGTCAAAGAGAACTACCCTGCCCGATTCCATATTTTTTATCGTCTCGCTGAGATTTTTTCCACATTCTATTGTCTGAAAGCCCAAGTCTTTTCGGTCGGCACGGTGTTTTTCAATCCGCTCCTTGTCTTCCCTGTCCTGGGGAATCATCGTGGCAAAGTAAATCGGACGGCTGCCAGTTTTTCTGGCATACTCACAGGCCAGATCCTGGGCAAGAGAAGATTTTCCGTTTTTGCAGCCGCCTGAGATTAGTATGTGCATTATGTCTCCAGCGGGGGTGTGGCGCAACGAAGTGCGGCACAGGGGGAAGGCTTTCCCCCTCGAATTTCATCCAGATAATCGTCGTTGATTTTTGCCTGCCGGAAGGTGGCCATTTCGTTCATAATCACGCAGGCGGCATCCATAATCTCAAAGGCAAGGGGGCAGCCGCTTCCTTCGCCCAGCCGCATCCGCAAATTCAGGTATGGAACTAACGAAAGTTCGGTCATTGCAAGCTTGTAACCCGCCTCTTCTGAAAGGTGGGATGGGAAAAAATAGCCAGAAGACAAGGGACAGAGCCGAGCCGCGCACAAGGCCGCCACGATTGAGATGTAGCCGTCGATGACCACGGGGATTTTACAAGAGGCCGCCCCTAAAAACACGCCGCACATGGCCGCCAGATCAAGGCCGCCAACTTTTTGAAGGACATCGACGACATCATTTTTGTCAGGCTTATTGAGGACTATTCCCTTTTCGATGACTTCTTTTTTGTGAGCGAGCATTTTGTCTGTAATGCAGCCGCCCCGCCCGGTGATTTTTTCGGGAGGAATTCCTGTCAGCACAGAAAGAACCGCCGTGGAAGTCGTGGTATTCCCGATTCCCATTTCGCCCACGCCCAAGACTGAAACTCCGTCGTTTTTTGCATTCCGGGCAAGCTCGATTCCGATTTCAATGGCACGAAGAGCCTCCTCTCGTGTCATTGCCTCGCCATGCAAGAATGAATTTGTGCCTGCCCTCACCTTTTTATTTATGATTTGCGGACAGTCGTAGTCATATTTGATTCCCACATCGACGACCTGAACTTCATTGCCGAAGTACTTTGCCAGCGCGCTCATTCCGGTAAGGTGAGCCGTCATATTGATTGCCTGAGAGACAGTGACCGACTGGGGAGCCGAGGAAACCCCCTCTTCCGCAACTCCATTGTCCGCGCAAAGAACGATAATCCGCTTTTTTGGAAGAGAATTGTGCAATTTACCTGTGATTCCTGAAAGCCTCTGTCCGATGGCAAGAAGCTCGCCCATACTTTCAGGCGGCATTGCAAGGCTAGACTGGTAAGAGGCGGCTTCGCTCATGGCGGCGGCGTTCAGCGGGGAGACGGAAGAGATTGTTTCGGCGAGGAGATGGGGGGAAGTTTTCATAAGGTATTTAATTTTAGAATTCTTTTTAAATAATCTTCTTTTATTTCTTCGTTGTCAATCTCAATTCGGCGATTTTTGGAAAGTTCAAGGAATTCCGTTTCCCTGTCGATTATCCGGCCTGAAAAAGCGTCCTTAAGATTTTCTGTGCTCACATGACCGAGATTCGTCACTTTTGCGACGGAAGCTTTTGTTGCGCTCGCTTTTTGTGCGTTTGGGGCGATGGCTCAGAAAGCCGCGCCTGAATTCAACGGAAAAAACGGGGCGGTTATCGACGCAAATAAAATTTCGGGCGTTTTCAAGTCTGCGATTGTCGTCGAGGACAAAATTCTTGATGATGCTGAAATGTCGGTGAATGTTTACGCTTGGTACGCTGATGATTGGCTTCCGCTCGGAACGGCGAGCCTAAATCAGTTACAACGATGACATCATCATCGACATTTCAAACCCGAAGAAAAAAGCTGAAAAGTAGAAAAAAATGCTTGATTTCCACCAGAAAATACAGTATTATTCAATTATCTGGTGGAAATCGATATGTTTTCGAGTACATCCCTTATTTGCGATTCGTTGCAAAGTCAGAATTATGCTTCTCCGCACAACAAGCTTTCCGCGCTCAAAAAGCAGGGAGTTTTGTTTCAGATTCGGCACGGGCGGTACGAAACGGAGCGAGATGTTCCGCCGTCACTGCTTGCCTGTTCGATTTACGGGCCTTCTTATCTTTCTTTTGAATACGCGCTTTTTGTTCATGGACTCATTCCCGAAAAGGTCACGCTTTACACTTCGGCGACCACCGGCAAAAATCGCACAAAGAAGTTCACCAATTTTTATGGAACTTACACCTATCAAGATGTTCCGCGCGCCGCTTTTCCGCACGAAACAGTCGTCAAGGTCTATGAAGGCAGGGGCTACCTCATCGCCACGGCAGAAAAGGCTCTGTGCGACACGCTTTATAAGCAAAAGCCAGTCGGTTCGGTCAAGCAACTTCGTGCGCTCCTGTTTGAAAATCTCCGAATCGACGAGACTGAATTCTCAAAACTCGACCGCGAGACGCTTTTGTTTTTGTGTCCGCTTTACCGAAAGAAGAATCTCAATTTTTTGGCGAAGATGATTGCTAGGGAGAAGCCATGACAAGCGCGATTCAATCAATGCTCGAACGCTACGAGTGCAAAAACAGCGAAGATTACAAAAACGCACTCAAAGAAATCATTCAGGAAGTTGCGCTCTGCGGTCTTTCGCGCGGGAATTTTTTCAAGGAAGCGGCGTTTTACGGCGGAACGGCTTTGCGTATTTTCTACGGACTCGACCGATTCAGTGAGGACATGGATTTTTCACTCTGCGCGCCGAATCAAAATTTTTCGCTTTCCGATTATTTTTCGTTCCTTGAAGAAGAGCTTTCCGCCGCGGGATTTTCACTTTCGGTGGAGCAAAAAGTCAAATCAAAGGAAAGCGCGGTGCAGTCGGCTTTTATCAAGGGCGAGACGATTGTGCAACTTCTGAATATCGTGCCGACCGAGCCTGCGATTGCGGGCGTTCATTCGGGCGAACTGGTCAAAATCAAGTTTGAAATCGACACGAATCCGCCCGCGCTCGCCACTTATGAAACGAAATACGCGCTCCTTCCGATTCCGTTCGCCGTCAAAATGTACGATGAGCCGTCGCTTTTCGCGGGCAAACTTCACGCAATTCTGTGCCGAGCGTGGAAAAATCGGGTGAAAGGCAGGGATTTTTACGATTTGGTCTGGTATCTCTCGCGAAAAACGAAGCCGAATCTCCCGCATTTGCAAAAACGCCTCGAACAGAGCGGAAAATGGGATTCTTCCGACACGCTCACGCTCCCGATTCTCAAAGAAATGCTTTCGGAGCGCTTCAAGGAAATCGATTTTGCCGAAGCCAAGAAAGATGTGCGCCCCTTCATTCAAGACGAGCGGAAACTTGATTTGTGGAGCGCGGAA
>JAFUHS010000179.1 GCA_017468745.1 Treponema sp.
AATAGAATTTTTCGTGGACGGTGTGGCTCATAATAACTTCGCCTCGGATTCCGCCCGTAAAATCGATTTTTTTGTTTTCAGAATCAAAAAGAGCTGCCTGAACTCCCTGCATTTTGCGGGCATTTGCCGTTATGTCATCTCCAATCGTTCCGTCACCGCGAGTGACAGCCCTGACCAACTCACCGTGAAGATACTGCAGCTCCAGAGAAGCTCCGTCCAGCTTGTACTCAACCAAATATTCGTCGTAGGCGTGATTTTTTGCCCATGCCAGAAACTGCTCCGGGTCGGCAGCCTTTTCCTGGCTTCCCATAGGCATGATGTGGCGGATTTTTGCGAAGTTTCCGCTGTCGGCTCCGACCCGCTGGAGAAGAGGATTCCCAGGGTCAAGGGCTTTGAGTTCGTCCCAAAGTCTGTCGAATTCTGCGTCGGAAATTTCTCCCTCGCCGTTGTAATATGAGTCCTGATATTTTTTGATGAGTGTCGCAAGCTCGCTTATCCGAGCCGATTCGTCAATGTCAAATAAATCTGCCATAGACGAACTATAGCACATTTTTGAGAAAAAAACAGCTAGGAGTAGTTCAAGACTTTTGACGAGACAGGAAAATCAAAATAGCTGTCTGGGTAAGGCTCGCCCTGCAGGGTAAAATGCCACCACTCGCAGTCCATGGGGTCGATTATTTTTTCCATAATCCTTCTTCTATTCCCCAAAGAGCTTATTCATAACACCGATAAGCACATCATCATCGTACATGTTTTCGTCCGCAGGGATTTCTCCGCCCTCAGAAATGGCTGCCCCGCCCTCACCATCGCTCCAGTCGCTGTGAGAAATGCGAGAGCAGTCGGAATACTGATAGGGAAAGCCGTCAGCTGTGCAGCCATATCGGACGAGACAAGATCCGCCGCCGCTTTTCTGGCCGATTATTTTTATGCTCTTGTCGCCGCAAATACAGGGCATGGCATTGCCGCATGAGAAGGAAATCAAAGATGTATAAACAGCAAAATTATAGTCTTTCTTTTTGTCATTGCTGTCGATTACTCCGTCCAGGTTCAAATCACAGGAAACCGTAAGTGTTTTTTTACTGCCGCTTATGACATCGTATTCAAGTATGGAGGCTTCTTGCGGATTCAGCAGATAATTAAGGACAAAATACAAGGCTCCAATGCTACCGCCACCGTTGCAAGAAAGGTCAACGACCACATTTTTTACGCTGTCCTTGTAGTCAGACTCATGTTCAAGGGCATAAAAAGCCTTGTAGAAAATACCTATTGTGTCATCTGGAATCGTAACTGTCGCCGGGTCAGGATTTGCCGAAGGCGTGCCACTATAATATGTTCTCCAGCCATTCATATCAAACTCAAAGCCATCAAATCGGATAATAGCCGTTTTGTTATTGTCAATGACTTCAAAGGTGGGTACGGAATTATTGTCTGTCAGTGGTGTATATGAAGCTCCAGGCGTTTTTGCACTCCTTGTCGTTTTCCGCCATACAGGCAATTTTTTCTGAGAGTCATTCCGCTTAAGCAT
Source organism: Treponema sp. (assembly GCA_017468745.1). Taxonomy (GTDB): domain Bacteria; phylum Spirochaetota; class Spirochaetia; order Treponematales; family Treponemataceae; genus Treponema_D. The sequence goes on from JAFUHS010000179.1 coordinate 1,526, forward strand.
TTTCGTACTAAAGAGAAAATTAATGCCATATTTTTTTACTATTTCTTCATCGGTTATGAAGTCCTGTTTTGCGCTTATACCAGAATGGGAATCACCGTATACCATGAGAAAAAGAGCCGTTAGTCCTGCGGTATAATCTGTGTAAGAAGAAGAAAGAAGCAAAGTTCGGACATCGTCTGCATACTGAATCATCATCTGGTCAAAGTCAAGTTTATTTGCGGCGGCAACTATTGCCTCATCGGGGTAGCCGTTGCCGTCATCTGCAAATCCATAGTACCCCGGCTTTCCGTAGAGATAATCATGGGTAAAACGAAGGAGATTATAAGAATAATCGATTAAGGCTTTCGGGCGTTCCTTTAAATTCCCCGCTGAATCCTTGAACCAGTCGCTCTCATAAAATGAAACATATCCTTTTGAGCTGTCATAATAAGTTTCATCATTTGATGTAGTCTGGTAGACGGCTTTTCCGTTGTAAAAATACCTCGCATATTGCACCGCAGAGAAAACATTTGAAAGTATGCAGAGGGGAACAAAAACATCGTCATAGCTTCCATACACCTTAAAGCCATATTTGGCAAGGTCAAACACTCGGGTATTTTCCCCAGAGACTTTAGTAATTATTGAAAACATCTTAGTACCGAAAGAATCTTCAGCACCACCCCCGACCGACGCCAACAAGCCCGAAAAAGCAGGAATAGTGACGGTGTCTTTCTTTGAGTTGACAACGACATAATATCTTTTGTTGCCGTTAGCCGTATCTTTTACGGTGTAGCGGTATTCATCATTTGCGTAAGAAGCCGAAACCACATTATATTTCATGTATTGCTCAAAAAAATACTGCAAAGACACATAGGGAATGTAAGAGTCTCCCTCGTAAAAACGCACGCTCATAGAGCCGCTTTCCTTTTCGCCAGGCGCGATGACGGCAAGGGCTTCGGAAATGAAGTCTGTGCTTTCTTCTTCCGAACCTTTCAGATTGATGACCGTATCGCCTTCATAAGTACATGAAGCGAAGAAAATCACACAGGAAACAGTCAGTGCGAAAAAGAAGCGTGTCAAAAATGATTTTTTCATATTCCCTCCATACTTGACTATTATATCAGAAAAAAAACAACAATAATGCAAGTATTTTAATGAATTTTTTAGATTTTTTCAAACATGAGTTCAGAAATAACGCGGTTTGCGTTCAGGCCCTTCTGCTCAAAGCGGGTCTCCGGCCACCACTCGCTGTCCATGGGGTCGATTATTTTTTCCATAATCCTTCTTCTATTCCCCAAAGAGCTTATTCATAACACCGATAAGCACATCATCATCGTACATGTTTTCGCCCGCAGTGATTTCTCCGCCCTCAGAAATGGCAGCTCCGCCTTCTACATTGCTCCAGTCGCTGTGAGAAATTCGCAGGGCACCAGAATACTGATATGGAAAGCCGTCAGCCGTGCAGCCATGTCGTACAAAGCAAGAGCCGCCGCCACTTCTCTGTCCGATTATTTTTATGCCCTTGTCGCTGCAAATGCAAGGCATGATATTGCCGCATGAGAATGAAAGCAAAGAGGTATAAACAGCAAAATTATAGTCTTTCTTTTTGTCATTGCTGTCGATTACTCCGTCCAGGTTCAAATCACAGTAGGCCGTATATGTTTTTCTTCCACCGCTTATTACATCGTATTCAAGCATGGAAGCACTCTGAGGATCAAGCAAACAGGCAAGGGCAAAATTCAAGGCATCACTGTCACCACCGCCATTGCAGGAAATGTCGATGACTACATTCTTTACGCTGTTTTTATAATTCTCATCGTTTTCTAGGGCATAAAAGGCCTTGTAGAAAATGCCGATTGTGTCATCTGGAAGGGTAACTGTAGCCGGGTCAGGATTTGCCGAAGGACTGCCGTTATAATATGCGCTCCAGCCAGCGGAGTCAACGTTAAAGCGGTCAAAGCGGATAATGGCTGTTTTGTTACTGTCAATTACCTCAAAAGAAGGAATTGTGGTTCCAGAAATCGTTGGAATATATGTAACAGGGGAAGATTTTGAAGACCTTGCCGCTTTTCGCCATTCAGTCAAACGCTTTTCGGTTGCTGACTGCATTAATAATTTTTTGCTGTAGATAAAGGCTGTGCCATAATTATTTATCATGTCATTAACCGATATGAAGTCCTGTTTAGCAGTCATACCTGTATGGGAGTCACCATAAACCATGAAAAATAGAGCTGTAAGGCCTGTAATGTAATCTTCGTAGGAGGAAGAAAGGAGCAGAGTGCGGACATCATCTGCATACTGAATCATCATCTGGTCAAAATCAAGTGCATCGGCTGCTGCAACTGTTGTCTCAACGGGGTAGCCGTTACCGTCATCTGCAAATCCGTAGTAGCCGGAATGTCCGTAGAAATAGTCGTGAGTAAAACGAAGGAGATTGTAAGAATAATCGATTAAGGCTTTCGGGCGTTCCTTTAAATTTCCATTTGAATCTGTATACCAGTCACTTTCGTAGAATGAAACATATCCTTCTGAGCTGTCATAATAAATATTGCCATCATGAGTAGTCTGATAGACGGCTTTTCCGTTGTAAAAATATCGGTCGTATCGTAATGAGGAAAAAATATTTGAAAGTATGCAGAGGGGAACAAAAACATCATCATAGCTTCCATACACTTTGAATCCGTATTTTGCAAGATTAAATGTGCGTGTATTTTCTCCTATGAACTTAGAAACTATTAAAAACATTTTGCTAAGGAAAGAAGTGTCTTCGTTACTTTCTTTTGTTTCCAGCAAACCTGCAAAGGCCGGAATAGTGATTGTGTCTGATTTTTTGTTAACCACTACATAATATCTTTTGTTGCCGTTTCCACTGTCTTTTATGGTGTAGCGGTATTCATCATTTGCGTAAGAAGCCGAAACCACACTGTATTTCATGTATTGCTCAAAAAAATACTGTAAAGGCACATAGGGAATGTAAGAGTCTCCCTCGTAAAAACGCACGCTCATAGAGCCGCTTTCCTTTTCTCCAGGTGCGATGACGGCAAGGGCTTCGGAAATGAAGTTCGTGCTTTCTTCTTCCTAACCTTTCAGATTGATGACCGTATCGCCTTCATAAGTACAAGAGGCGAAGAAAATCACACAGGAAACAGTCAGTGCGAAAAAGAAGCGTGTCAAAAATGATTTTTTCATATTTCCTCCATACTTGACTATTATATTAGAAAAAAAACAACAATAGTGCAAGTATTTTAAGGAATTTTTTAGATTTTTTCAAACATGAGTTCAGAAATAACGCGGTTTGCGTCCAGGCCTTTCTGCTCAAAGCGGGTTTCCGGCCTCCACTCCTGGTGGGGAGCATAGCCCTCGTAGCGATTTTTAAGCCCCTCTGTGGCGCAAAGTTCTTCCATGCCGAATTGGGCGTAGGGAAGCCAGTCAGTCACAAAGTAAAGGTAGCCGCCCTTCTGCAGCTTTCTTGTCATCAAGTCGGTGCGGGGACGCTGAACAAGACGGCGCTTGAAATGCCGCTTTTTTTGCCAGGGATCAGGAAAGAAAATGTGAAAGGCAGAAAGGCTTTCGTCCGCAATCTGATTTTTAAGGACTTCCATGGCGTCATGCTCGATTATGCGGAGATTCTTCAATCCTCTGTCTCTGATTTCGCCAAGAAGTTTTCCAACGCCAGGCTTATGAACTTCAAGCCCCAAATAGTTGATGTTCGGATTTTCGGAAGCGATTATTGCGGTTGCCTTTCCCATTCCGAATCCTATTTCAATTACGACAGGATTTTTGTTTCCGAAGATTTTCTCAAAATCAAGTTTTTCCTCTGAATAAGGAAGGCAGAAATCATCGTACATTTCCTCGTAGGCCTTCCGCTCACTGGCCGTAAAATGCCCCTGCCTGATCTGGAAGGTATGAATTTCCCGATGGATTCCGTCTGAGGAGCGGAAAGAGGGGGCGTTACGGGAGACTTCCCCCTTCTTATTGCTCATTTCTAACTGCTCACTGCTCATTGTTAATTCTCACTTTTAAGATTTTCTGCCGGCATCATACAGATGACAGAATTCCCGGGACTGACATAGCAGAGCCGCTTTGTAGAGGCAAGTTTATAATCTTTGAGAACAGCTTCATTCGTTTTCCATGAATTTTTAGCTTTTCCCATAAACAAAAGCTCCCCAACATCATTGTAAAGCGCGATATTTTCAGTTGCCGCTCCCAGAAGTTCCCTGCAATTTTCGGCTTTAGCCTGCGCAAGTTCTTCTTTGTAACGCACGGAAAAAGTTATTGTGTCCTCATTGCCGGCCGCATCCTGATAGATTACAGAATATAAACCATTGGGGATAGACTCACCTTCAGGCGCATTAAGGTTTACTGAATATGCGTAACTCTTATTCATCCCCGTAAAGATTCCAGGTTTTGCCACATTCCATGAATAGCCCGAGTCTGCATGAGAAACTACAAAACTTTCAGTGCGCTGAACCTCATTTGAAACCTGAAAGAAAACGGCAAGCCTCTGTGACGGCGGATTTTCTGCGTCATAAAAATCGAAAACCGCACTGGCAGTGGCAGAAACTACATCAGCCTCACTGTCCGAGCAGGAGAAAAAAGAAAAGGCGAGAACAGGCAAAAGGAAAAGCCGTAAAAGTTTCATGATTTTAGAAGTTGAAAATCAAGTTGATGACAGTCAAATCTTGATTTGCGAACTCGTTGACGATAGACTCAAATTTAACATTGAGTTTTTTACAGGCATCATCGAGATAAGAAAGATAATACAGACCTAAGTCCGTGCTGCCCTGACCGTCAGGAATCTCTCGGTAGAAATCGATAAGGGAACGCTTGTTTGTATCAGCGGCCATTTTGTCTTCGATATTTGCCTTTGCTTCCTGATTTTCGTCGCTTTTGTTAAGAACCATAATCTGAAGGCGTCCCTGTTTACCGATGGCAGTTGAACCGCCACCCAGTTTCCATGAAAGGGAGACCAGTTCGTGCTTTCGTTTCAGCTCAGCGATAATCTTTGTGCGGACTTCCGGGTCAAAAAGAAGGGCATCCAAATCATCGACGCCATTGTAAAGAACTTTCGCCTCCTTTTTGAGATTCTGGTTTTCGGCATTAAGAGCCAGTTCCATGAGAAGGATAGAAATGTATTCCGCGACACGAGATTTTTCCATATAAATTTGGAGAAGATGGCGGATTGCGATGTTAATCTGCGGGAAGCCCTCTTTATCCTTGAAAAATTTGAGAATGATGTACCAGTTCATGAGTGAAAGCCGGTTGAGGAATTTTTCGGTCATGAGGAGATAAATATTGCGCTCTTCAAGAGAGTATTCCTTGTTCTCCATGATTGACTTCCAGACTGGATCGAGGATTTCTTTTTTTGCCTGACGGATGACAGCTTCTTTTTTTGAAATCATGGTGCGAAGCTGCTTGTCGTCGATTTTGGTGCGCTCATCGATGAGTTCGCTTGGATTAGCCCGGTTATGCTTTCGCACGCAGTCACACTTGATTAAATCCGAAAAAAGATTGCGGTCAAACTGTTTGTAGAGGATAGAATAGACCACAACTTTTGCCAAATCCATGACTTCCTGACGGACAGACACGAATTCTGACATTGAGATTTCGATTTTTGAGATGTAGTCAACCATAATCATGTTTTGGATTGACTGTGGAGAAAAGGGATTGAGAGAAATACCGTATTCCTCAACATTATCTGCCAGCCGGATACGGAGAAGTTTTTTATTATTGCTGATAAAATGTGATGTTCCCGCTTCCGTTAGAATAACTTTGAGAGGTAAATTTAGGATAAATTTTTTTTCTGCTGGCATGAAGCGCTCCCTTACTGAATTCTAAAACTCAATTGTACAACAAGGCACTTGAATTGTAAACTAACAAATTATATTCTTATTAAATGCAAGTCCGCAAATTCGTCACCTTGTCCCTTCTATTATTTTCGGCATATTTTTCCATTTTCGCCCAAAAAATTCTCGAAGGGAAGGCACTTTCTGCATCAGTTGACAAAAATCTTTCAGGACAGGGATTCTCTACAATTTTTCAGCCCCTATCGCCAACAGGGCAGGACGAATTTGCATACAACATCATTCTTAATTTTCCACCCACAATAGAAAATCCGGCAAGTGAAAGCGAAAAACCGGGGCGAAGCGAAGTTATTTTCGCTTTTTATCAGGAGGAATTCCATGACAACGAGAAGCAGATTTTGGACTTCATCTCTTTCATAAAAAACATGGAAAGAAAGTGGAGCGCAAGCTTTCTCTTCTCCGCCCTGGACAAGGATTCCTTCAATCAGGGCAGCTCAGTCCACGGTACGGAAGTATTCGCCGCATCAGTAGACGACGCGGATTTATGCTGTGCCCTTGCCATCACCATGACTTCGGAAAAGACCAATGAAATTTTTACCGGCGGCAAAAATCATACCACGCCGCTCTGGCTGACACAACGCATTACCGATTCATTTTTTTACTGCAGGAAAAACTATGACTATAAAGATTTGCTATCAGCAATATACAGGCTGGGAATAATCAGCGGGCAAAAACGACTGGCCTATTTTTTTATCAACGAGATTCCCGCGATTGAGCTTCATTTAAAGGATTCCGACCAGCTCTCTGTCATCAGACAATTTGCGGAAAATTACCAGACTGATGGCACCAGCGAATGGGACATGCATTATATCTACATTAACAGGGGAAATATCTTCAAGGCATTTTTTATAAATGAAAAGGCCATAATACTCATAGTCCTCAGTGTCGGTATTCTTACGATTCTCCTGCTCTGTGTATTCTCTTTCGTCGGCAAACACGGAGCAAAGCACAAGTACGAATTTATCAGATCTTCTTACATGATTCCGATAACGATTGCCCTGTCCTTCACCTCGCTTTATCTCGGGCAATATGTCGTTATGCTTTTATCCCGCATTTTCGATTTGAATCCCATTTTCCAGTATGGAATTAAAATCGTATTCTCCATGCTTTTCATTTCATTTCTATTCATCGCCCAGGGATTTTTTAAGATTTCAGTCACGGCCTTTATGTACGGATTTTTGCTTTCAATCGTTGCCGTCTTCAATATTTTCCTCTTCACCACCCGCGACCTCACACTCTTTGCCATTTTCGCAAGCGAGTACATCATTATTTATCTCTCACGCACATCGAAATCACTTGGCTCACTGATTTTTTACTATATTCTGATGCTTCTTCCTTTCATTCCTTACGGAACAATCATAATTCAGAATGCAGAAGCAGAAGAAATCAGCAGGACAGTTTTCACAAATCCTTTGGGAAATTTACTTCTCTCCTTTGCAATTTTTCCCTTTCAAATCACATGGCTTCGTATGCTGGTATTCTCAAATGTCAGGGCTGGTATCAAGGGATATACAATGCGAAAGATTCTTTTCAGCGGAACACTCGCTTTTATACTGATTCTTGCCTTCATATTCGCAATAATTTTTTCAATCTCACATTTTATATACAGACCAGACTACCGCGCCCAGCAAAAAATCGAAGAAAAATTACTGGCAGAAGAAAAATCTACGCTATCCGCAAAAGTGAATAAAACCGAATTTTCAGGTATGAACACAAATCATATCCGCATAAAATCTGGAGAAGCGGCCCTACGCTATGAGGTCAAACTTCACGGAAGCAGCAGGGAACACGCGATTTACGACTCAATCTATGATTATGAGATTCTGTCTGAAAATGACGAGAGCGAGACCTACTCTTTCATCATTCCGGATTTTCCGCCCCAGTCTATTACGATAGATTATGCGGCTCCAATTGACGCAAAGGCAGACATTGAAATCACAGCCTATTACCGGACTGAAGAAGAGCATGTTTACCGCTACGAAAAGAGAGAGCTGAAAATTGAATAAAATTTTTCTTCATGTCGATTTAGATGCATTTTTCGCCTCTGTAGAGCAGCTGGACAATCCCCAGTATCAGGGAAAACCTGTCATCGTCGGCGGTCTTCCATCGGACAGGCGCTCTGTCGTCTCCACGGCCTCTTATGAAGCCCGAAAATTCGGCGTACATTCGGCAATGCCTACATATCAAGCCCTGCGCCTCTGCCCAAACGGTATATTTCTCCGCCCGAGAATGAAGCGCTACCATGAAAAATCCCAGGAAGTCATGGATATTTTCAAAAGCTATTCTCCTGACATCCAGCAAATTTCAGTGGATGAAGCATTTATAGATTTGACCGGAACGGAGCGTCTTTTCGGGAATCCAGAGGAAACAGCGAAAAGACTCAAGAAAGAAGTCTTTGAAAAAACTGGGCTTACCGTATCAGTGGGACTCGCCGCGACAAAATATTGCGCGAAAATCGCTTCGGGGCTGCAAAAACCTGACGGGCTTACCATCGTTCCTTTTGGGCAGGAAAGTGAATTCATGCTTTCCCTTCCCCTCACAAAAGTCTGGGGAGCCGGAAAAAAAACGCTGGCAAAACTAGAGAATTACGGCATAAAAACGACTCGAGACATTTACAACCGCTCAGAAAAACTATTGCAAAGTCTTTTTGGAAACTCTGCCGGCTCTTTCCTGTACAATGCGGTGAGAGGAAATGAAGGAGCTGATTTTCACTCAGACCCGAAATCCCGCTCGATAAGCGCGGAAAACACTTATGAATATGACTTGACCAATCAAGATGTCATTGAGACAGCCCTGCTCTCACTCTGCCACACTGTTATGTTCCGCTCCCTGAGGGAGAAAGTTCGGTCTTCCACCGTAGCCCTTAAAATCCGCTACGAAGATTTCTCGACTGTAAGCGTTCAGTCCACCAGCGAGCGTTTTGTCTCATCTGTGGACGACTTGTTTGAGCGCATAAAATCACTTTTCAAAAAAAAATATGACGGAAAATCAGGAATAAGGCTTTTAGGTGTCGGTCTTCAAAATATCGAAGACGAAAGCACGCCTCATCAGCAGGAACTTTTCGACTTCGGCGAGGAAAAAAAACGCAGACTGGAAAACGCCATTCTTAAGGCACAGGAAAAAAATCCTTCGCTGAAAATAACGAAAGCCCGGCTTTTAGGAAGCACAAGCCTTGCTTTAGCCCTGCTCTTTCTCCCGCTACAAAAAACTTCGGCTGAGCTTGCGGTGGAAAAGGAAAAAGAAGCCGACGGAGCCTCATCAATCGTCTTCGACACCTCAAAACTTCCCCTTTCCGATTCTGGGAAATTCGTATCTCTTTTCAACAGGGATTTCGGAAATCAAAATGTTGAATTTTTTGCTGAAGGATATTGGAAAAGCACTCTCACCACGGGCCTTGGCTATTCATTTGGATTCGGTTCAACTCCAGCCCTTTCTACGACAAGCCCGGTATTCGCTCAAAATGTTGATTTAAGCCTCTACTTTATGCTGAATCATCACTGGTATTTTGAAGCCGCCTTTGCCGACGAATTCACAAAAAACACCATTGCGGCGGGATATGTCGGAGACGGATATTTGAAAAGCGCGAGAATCTCAAATAGAAAAATAGTTTTTCCGTCCATTTATTCTGTTGACGATGTCAACAGAGGAATCGGCGGTGGCGAAAATCAGGCAGCCGGTTTTTCCTTCAACTGGAAAGGCGAAAAATGGCAGGCCGACACTGCCCTTCGCTACGATTTAATTGAGTCAAAAGAAAAAACATGGTATGGAAAAAACGCGGTTTCGATTCAGGAGATAAAACTTTCTTCATACAACACAGGAAACCAATACATTCTTCCCGATTCTTCTCTAGTTCAGTCTGTCAAAGACATCTATGTAGAGTCTTCTTCAGGAAGCTATCGCGACTCAAAGGGGCGAAAATATAAAAAACTCGATTCCAGCCAATATCTGCTTCTTTCATCCCAAAAGCAAATTCTTCTCTCCAGGGATGCAAAAGCTTACAGGCAGAACGGGCGGCTTCCCGCAGTTGCCGTAACATTTTCCAAAAGCGTAAGTCAAGCTGATTTTGGTGATTACGGCGATGAGACGACATTTTTAGGAAAGATACAAAAGTGGTTTTCCCAAAGCAAAAAAATTCAAATTGAAAGATACGCGTATCCGCTGTTTAACTCCATAGACGGCGAGATTTGTCTTTTTCTACAGCATCCGGCAGGCTTCTCTCCACTTGTCTTTGCAGGCCGATATGATACGGGAGCATCATCCGCTTCTGACGCACAGATTGCCAATTCTTCCACAGGAAGCGCTTCCACCGCATACAGTGCTGTCATAGATGAAGACAACCTTCGTTTCGCCCAGACTGATTTTTTCTATTCAAATCATTTGTATGTGGACATTTCAAGAAACGATGAAGCGAGCAGCGATGAAACAGAAGAAATAATCAGGGAGTCATTTCCGCTCGCAAAAGAAAAGCCGGAAGTCTATCTCGGTTCAAGCAGGAACGAAGACCTTTGTCTGCAAGTCCGGACATTCTCGCCAGTTAAACGCTTTGAAATCGGAAATAAAGCCGTGGAAGGAACAGTTACGGTCTATAAAAACGGTGTCATTGATCCGAGTGCTTCTTATGATTCTGAAAACGGAACGATTACGCTTTCCGGCACGGTCTCGGTCACCGACCACATTACAGCCCGCTGGTATGAGGAAAGCGAAGATTCATCATCTGGAGCGCTGGCGGCGGCCGGCGGCTTTAAATACAACTTTACAGACGAATTTTCCGGAGACATTTCCGCATCAGCACGCTGGAGCTACAGTCCTGACCGTGAATTCACAGATGAAAGCTGCTCATCAACGGGATTCGCCACCCTGGCATCAAAAGTCTCTTATCAGGGAGAAAGGCTTTCATCGTCAAACACCATGGCCGTCAGCTATGAGAACACGAATACAACCGGTTATTATAGACTTATCGGAAACAGTGACAAGGATACCCAGACCCATTATCTCTCAAAAAATGCCGGAACAAATCTCCCGTCTTCATATGCTCCAGTGCTGAACGAAAAAACAATCTCTGGCACAAATCACATCGAACTGAAATCTGAACAAAAAGGCTCCGTGGATAAAAGCGACGGTTCAAGCGACTCAGATATTTCAGGCTATGCCATCCCCTTTCAGTGGGACTTTTCAAACCTTAAAACCGTAAGCAATTCAGAAATGGCATGGAGCGCGCTGACAATATACACGCCCTCCCTATCAGATACCCTTGCAAATGCAGCATCCTTTTCAATCGCATTGAAAAATCCCCTGGAAGACATGCAGTTCGATGAGGAAAAGTGTGCCCTTTACTTACAGCTGGCTGTATCTTCCGACAGTGACTTTTCTGTAGAAGAATCCGAGAAAATCCCTACATGGAAAATTTCTGATTCATCTGCCCTTCAAATAAAAAAAAGCTTTTCTTTCAGTCCAGAAGATGCAGGAAAATGGCAAACCGTCAGCGTTTATCTTTCCGATGAAGACAGAAGCACAATAGCCTCACTTCAGGATTTTAACATAAGACTCATTATGGTCAGCGAAGACTGCGACAGGATTCAAAAAAAAGGAGTCATTTATGCCGGTCCCTATGAGGCCGGAGAAATTGTTTTCAATGCAAAAAGCGATGCAGATGTAAGAACGGTAAATTATCAGACAAGTGACTCCAGTCTCTCTTTTTCCAAAGTCAAAAAATTCAATACAAGCCGCTCCTCATCCGCAAAAAACCAGATTCAATTCTTCCAGTGGGATTTCAACTCCAGCCCAAGTGAAGCACAGGAAATATCCTTCACGAGATACTTTACCGGAGTAGATTTGAGCGAATACAAGAAACTCGGATTCTTTCTCAAGGGCGATAATATTGAATCAATAAAAATCACTCTCTCCCGTCCCAACTCCGATGAAGAAAAAACAGCCTTCATATATACAATTTCATCGGTACCGGAAAGCTGGCAGGAATACAGCATCGACATAAGCGGAGACAGCGTACAAGGTCTTTTAAAACTTGACACTGATATAATTCCAACAAAAGTCACTATTTCTGTATACACAAAAGAAAATGGAAATCTCTCTTTCGACGAGCTATATCTTTCAGAAAACAGTGCTTTCCTTGTTTTTCAGGATAAAGTAAGCGCCAGCTATAAAATAGACGGTCCTATTATAGCAACAGAAAAATATGCTCTTTTAAAAGACCTGTCTCTTTCTGCTACAGGAAAGGGAACGGCCAGCATCCAAACTGAAAATGGAAAATCAAAAGGGAACAGCCTGCAATCCACCGGAAAAGTCGATTTTACCCTCACAAATTTCAGGGTCAACGCCCAGGCAAACCTTTCAAATGCCTATCAGACTTCAAAATCCACGGACTCCTCACAAAAAAATCCCCTCGCCTCAGCCTCTCACTCTGTAAAAACACTCTCTCCGATTTTCGGTCTTCTCTCCCTTTCAGAAAATTATACATTTAGCGCAGAAGAGTCGAGTCTGGAAAAGGCAAATGAGGCAAAAATATCTCTGGAAAAATTCAATATTCCCCTCTCAATTCAAGCAGAAAGCAAAGCAAGCTCAGATGCATGGGCTTTAAATCAAAGCTCGGCAAGCAAATGCACTTTTCGTCCGGGAAAAGCCGATATCAGTGCGGAAGCAAATGTCAGTCAGAAAGTCCTTACAAGCTCAAGCGCAAAAGCCACGGACAAATTTGAGACCGAAGTCTACGGCGCGTCATGGCTGAAAATTACGGAATTTACCTTTGACAGCGGAAATGAAAAAGCATCAAAGCGAAGTGTGGGAGCAAAAATATCAGCCTCATATTCCTTTCTACCCGCAAGATTAAATCCCAAGCTGATTTTTGAAAGCAGCGGAGATTACAAAGCTTCAACAAAAGTCACTTTCACGGATTCCACAAAAAGCGGTTTCGAAATTCCTTTTTCGCTTTCAAAAAATAATTTCTCTTTTTCATGGAAGAAAACAGCCGGCAGCACGAACCAAATAGAAAAAGGCGGAAATTACAAATCGGACACAGAGGAACTGCTAAAAGCACTTGGCGAAAAAAGCTATTATTTTACAGCCCTGCCGATTTATGACCTTGTCAGCTCAGACCTTGCCGACAATGTTTCCGAGACAAATCGGGAAAGCAATTTCTACACGGGAGCCTACGCTTTCAACTGGAAACGGGCTTTTTTCGCAAACAAATATGATTTTTTTGTCCCCCAGAGCGCAAAACTTGAGGCAAGCCGGGACATACGAACCGGAAGCAGCAGCAGTGACTTCTACCAGATTAAGAATGTCGTAACTTACAATGCCCTCAACATATTCGGGAAAAACGGAACAATTCCTCTCTTTTCATTTTTCTCCAATGATGAATATATCTCTTCACTTTCTTTGACCATGAAAATTCCAAGGGAATCCCCGGCCGCAATCAGCTATCTTTTAAGCGGCTATCTGCAATCTACCTTTTATTTTACACAGAGCAACTATCTAAAGAGCGGATTTGAAGGCTCAATCGAAGGCAGGGAAGACTGGAAGGCAAAATGCACATTGGTCTGGAAACGGCCTGCAAAATCTTCACTGGCAAAAGGAATAGTCTCACTTTTTAAAGAAAGCATATCCGAAAAAGTCAGTAAAATCACAAAAAGTGACAGTCTGAATCTCTCTGCGTCTTGCGCCTCATCATCTTCAAGCCTCACCAGAAAATACTCCATTGCCTACATTCATGCCACAGAAACGCAAGTCACGAAATACATCTCAATCAATACCGATGTCGGAGCCAGTTATTGGGCAAACTGGGGAAAATCAGCCCTTCTTTCAGCAAGCGCGACAATCGGAGCTACCATTAGATTTTGACGAAAGTATATATAAAATGATATACTTTTTCTATGAATTTCACGCACTTTAAGGCGGGCACTGACGATTCAGGCAGACGGCTCGACCGCGTTCTTCGCAGATTTCTAAGCGAAGAGAATCTTTCTTCCATCTATAAATCTCTCCGCAAAGGCTTGGTTAAGGTCGACGGCAAAAAGTGCGACGGAAATTTCCGGGTAATTGAAGGAAGCTCCATAGCGATTGCGGATTTTCTGCTGGGGCAAAAAGAAAGTGTCGGTCAGTCCGAAAAAGCAGAATCCACACAAAAAACAGCGGGAAATAAAATCACATCAAAAAGTCTGGACAATATCACCTTGTTCAAAAATGATTTTCTCCTTATTCTTAACAAGCCCTACGACATTCCTGTTCAGCCGGCAAGTTCTTTCAAAGGTGAATCCCTATCAGAAATCGTTCAGGCAGACTACAAAGCTTCTCACGAAATGTCTTCGCTTTCTTTTAAGACAGGTCCTCTCCACCGTCTCGACCGAAAAACAAGTGGTCTTCTCGCTTTTTCACAGAATTTGCAGGGGGCACAATGGTTTTCGCAAAAGATTAAAAGTCACGAGATTAAAAAAGTCTACATCGCCCTGCTCAAAGGAAAGCTTTCGCAAAATCAGGTCTGGGAAGAAAAAATTGAGAAATCAGAATCTGAAAATGAGGAGTCAGGAAGCAATAACGAGAAAGCCGCAAGGAGCAGCCTTTCAGAAAGATTCCACCGGGTAGCAATCAGCTCTTCCAACAAGGGAAAGGCCGCTTATACGGAAGTTTTTCCACTTTCACACGGCATTTTTGAAGGTAAGGAAGTCACCCTCGCCCGAATTTTGATTAAGACAGGTCGGACTCATCAGATTCGCGCACAGGCGGGCTTTCACGGTTTTCCTCTCTTGGGCGACACTGCTTACGGGGCTGAGCAAATCGACTCTCGCAAATGGGGACAAGATTTTTTCCTGCACGCATCAGAACTGCATTTTCCCCCAGAAAATCCCCTTGGTCTACCAGAAATGATTTTTGCCCCCCTCCCACAAGCCTTTGAGAAAATCCTATCAGAAATTGAAAAATCCCTGTGAGTCAGCGTACATCTGCGGCTAATTTTTTTTTTCATTTAATTGAAAAATTCAAATTTTCGTCTTATAATTAAATTATACTGAAAATATGAATTTTGAATCTCTCAAGGAAATGCTGGGGCTGGAAAAAAAGGGAACTACAGTTTTTGCTTTTCACGGTCCCAGCGGCACAGGCAAATCTTTCAGGGCAAAGCTAGTCGCCCAGCAATATGGAATCAAGACCATAATCGATGACGGTCTTCTTATCCAGGATGATGAAATTTTGGCCGGAAAATCAGCAAAACTTGAGAAAAACTACATGGGAGCCGTCCGCACAGCCCTTTTTGACGACAAAGAGCACCGGGACTCAGTTGCAAGGGCCATCCAGAAAAACAGAATCAAAAAAATCCTTATTTTGGGAACAAGCGAAAAAATGGTGAACAAAATCGCCGTCCGCCTGCAGCTGCCCCTCCCTGAAAAATACATCCGAATCGAAGAAATCTCTACGCCTGAGCAGATGGAGGAAGCCCGCCGCAGCCGCCAGATCGAAGGAAAGCATGTAATTCCTGTTCGCGCCTACGAGGTAAAAAATCAGTCATACTCAAAGATTTTCTATGACTCAATCCGAGTCTCAACCGCAAAGAACAAGTTTCTCTTCAAGCTGCTGTCAAAGTTCCTGGGAAAAACGATTTCAGACTCCCCCTCACAGAACACAAAGCTCTTTGAAAAATCTTTAGTCCGTCCGGCTTTCTCACAGGCAGAGCGCAAGGATGTCTCACACGCAGTCCTTGCCCAAATGACCATGAGCTTTATCGGTGAATTCAATTCCCAAGTACGAATCAAGAAACTCACCGTCAAAAACGAAAAGAACGGCTACACATTCATAATGACTGTAGATGTTCCCCTTGGAAAGGAACTCACGCAAATCAGCGAAGACCTGAAAGCCTTCGTCATAGAAATGATAGAAAAAAAACTGAAACTGCGAATCGAGGATGTCTACATCGTAATAGACAAATTACTGAAAACCGCATAACAAAGCACAAAAGCTGCTTTGAAAACTCAGATTTTAGTGCGACAGAGCCACCTTATTCCACAAGGTCTGCATCATGCTGTCCTCGCTCTGGATTGTCTTCTGGCTTGCCTCGTAGGCACGGTTCACCTCAATCATCTTGACCATTTCGTTCACGACATTTACATTGCTGGTTTCCATATAGCCCTGAAGCATTTTCGGCCGCTCCATGCCTTCCGCAATGTAAGCCTCGCCTGAAATATTGTTTGAGGCCCAGAAAGAATTTCCCATCTTTTTAAGGTATCGCTCGTTGTCAAAACGCACGATTTTAATTCTGTCGATTACTTCGTTGTCTTTTGTAGTGATGATTCCGTCTTCGTTTACGATGAATTTGTCATCTTCAAGGCGGATAATTCCGTTCTCACCCATAAGGGGGTAGCCGTCTTTTGTGGTGAGGATTCCTTCTTTTCCAAGGATAAAGTTTCCGTTACGAGTGTATCGTTCGCCGGATGGTGTCTCTACTGCAAAAAAGCCCTCGCCTGCCAGAGCCAGATCCGTGTTGGTGTTTGTGCCCCGGAAAGAGCCCTGCTCAAATTCAGTGTAATTTTCGTTCGTCTCAACGCCCAGCCCCAGTTTTCCAATAATAGGGGCGACATCAGCTGAGCCGAAAGGAGTTTTGTATACGCCGTCAGCTTCAGTTCTGCGAAGGAGAAGCTCCGGGAAAGATTTTGATACGCTCACATCACGCTTAAAGCCCGCCGTATCAACATTAGCAAGGTTGTTTGCAATCGTATCAAGACGATTTTGCTGAGCATTCATTCCGCTAGAACCGATATACCAGCCACGAATCATAATTACCCCCAAGTAAAAAACACTTACTTTATTATCGGAAATTGAAAATTTAAATTTAGAATTTGTTTTTTATGAAAAGTGAATTATACTATTGTAAGTTTATATGTCCTGGCTTTCTTTGAATATCGCACTCAGTTGCATTTGTCTCATATTTTGTCTTATCGCCCTTGCCGCCGCCAACAAAATAATCTACGGTCTCAGGCATAAATATAATTACGATGAGGTTTCCGGCTTATTTACGATGATGAAATTCAAGATTGAAGCCGAAAAACTTCTCGCAAAAGCAAAACCAACACAATACGCATTTGTCTGCATCGACATCGAAAACTTCCAGTATCTCACCGATTCTCTTGGAAGAGGAATCGCAAATTCAGTCCTTGCCATTTTGGGTAAAAATTTTAAGAAATGCGCTCCAAAAGGTGCACTGCTCTGCCGCCGCTATGCAGACAACTTTGTCATGCTCACCGACGAGACTTTTGGGCCGATAATCGAGGATTATGTACTCAATATGGTAGGCATCGTCTCAAAAATGGGAAATCTGCTCCCCCTGCACTACACACTTGACTTTACCACCGGAGTCTATATTATCACGAATCCAAGCGATGATATCGAAGTCATGATTCACAAAGCGAATCTCGCACGCATGGAAGGCCGAAAGAGCGTACATCCGGGGCGGCTCTGCTTCTTTGACGAAACCATGCTCACAAACAGCGAGCACGAAAAAGAAATCATCTTCGACATGAACCGTGCCTTTGAAGCAAACGAATTCATTCCCTATTATCAGCCGAAATTCGACTTCAAGACTGGCGAGATTGTTGGAGCAGAAGCTCTGGTCCGCTGGAATCACTATGAAAAAGGCATTTTGCAGCCGGGTTACTTCATTCCTCTATTTGAAAAGAACGGCTTCATCACCAAAATAGATAAAAAGATTTTTGAAGATGTCTGCCGTTTCCTGGATTCATGGAACAAATCAGGCAAAGACGGAACATGTCCTAAAAGCCTCACGATTTCCTGCAATATCTCACGCTATCAGCTTTACAATCCTGGATTTTCCAAAGAGTATGCGGCAATCGCCTCTAAATATCAGATTCTGCCTTCAAAAATCGAGCTTGAGCTTACCGAAAGCCTTATGATGGACAATAAAAAGCGGCTGCTCAGGGCAATGAACGAAATCAGAAAAGCAGGCTTTGACATTTCCATAGATGATTTTGGAGCAGGATTCTCCTCTCTGAGCCTCTTAAAAGACATTCCTGCCAGTGTTATCAAGCTGGACAAAGAATTCTTCGCCAATACAGCGGGCGAAAAAGCAGAGACAAATCCCATAAAAGACAATATCATCGTCAATTCTGTCATCGATATGGCAAAAAAACTATCCATGAAGACTGTGGCGGAAGGCGTTGAGGAAGAGCATCAGGCAAAATCCCTCAAAGAAATGGGCTGCGACATTGCCCAGGGCTATTTCTACGCCAAGCCAATGACCGAAGAAGATTTCCTAAAACTCTTAACAAGCAATAAGTAAAAAAGGATAGGTAATAAGTAAGAAGAAATTATTAACATCTGTGAAAATCTCTGCTAATCTGTGGAAATCTGTGCTTATCTGTGGATAAACTTCTTTCTTTTCGCTAAAATATCTTCGTTATGGCAGAACTTATCCAACCGCGAGTCCTAAAGGGATTCAGAGACATTTTACCTTCTGCGGAAATCATCCGCACTGACTTACAGGAAAAAATCACAAAAGTTTACCGTTCTTACGGCTTTGTTCCAATTGACACTCCTGTTCTTGAATATTCAGAAATTTTGCTCCGAAAATCAAACGGCGAGACAGAAAAACAGGTTTTCCGCTTTATGGATAACGGCAAGCGGGATGTTGCCCTCCGATTTGACCTTACCGTTCCTTTCGCCCGCTTTACGGCAGAGCACGAATCTGAGCTTTACTTCCCTTTCAAACGCTACCACATCGCAAAAGTATGGCGTGGCGAAAAACCTCAGGCAGGCCGTTACCGCGAATTCGTCCAATGCGACATCGACACGGTAGGAAGCGACAGCGCGGCCAGCGATTTTGAGATTCTTTCTATTATGAAGGCAGCCCTGGCAGAAATCGGCGTCACCGACATCACAATTCATGTTAATCACCGGGGAATTTTCAACCGTTTCCTTTCAAAGCTTGGAGTCTCCGAAAAATCCGAGGATATTTTGCGAAGCGTAGACAAGCTGGCAAAAGTCGGTCAGGAAGAAGTCAAAAAAGAACTGATTGAATACACATCTTCCGAGGAAAAAGCGGAGCAAATCCTCAAATACATTGCAGGCTCGAAAGATTTTGAGTCAACACTTAAAATGATTGAGGAAATGGCAGGCGGCGAAAGCGAAGACTCAAAGCGCCTTCGCGACATTTACGAGATGATGAAGGCAGCCGGAATCGAAGGAAGCTACACCCTTGACCCTTCAATCACCCGCGGCCTTGACTATTACACAGGCGTGGTCTACGAAACCTTCCTCAACGAGCTTCCGTCAATCGGCTCTGTCTGCTCTGGCGGCCGCTATGACAATCTGGCAGGCCTTTACACAAAGACAAAATTGCCGGGCGTTGGAGCCTCAATCGGCCTTGACCGCCTTATCGCAGGCCTTGAGCAACTAGGCAAGCTCCAGTCAAAAGGAAGCTACCTTGACGCAGAGATTTTCTGCATGGACGCAAGCCTTGTAGTCCTCTACCAGCGCGTCGCCTCAGTCCTCCGCGCAAAGGGAGTTAAAGTTGAAGTTTTCCCTGAGCAAAAGTCGATGAAGGCGCAGTATGCCGTCACAGACGCAAAGGGCATAAAATGGGGAATCCTCATCGGCTCTAATGAAGCGGCAAAAAACGCCGTCACGCTGAAAAATTTGCAGACTCGGGAGCAGTTTGTAGAGATTTCCGTGGAAGAAGCGGCAAAGATAATTCTCAAAAAATAGACGCAGATTAACGCCGATAAACGCGGATAATAAAAATTGTTCATCTGCGTTTATCTGTGTGTATCTGCGTCTCTATTATTTTATTGATTTTTTCGCCTGCTCGGCTTTGAGTTTGTTGGAATAGACTTTTACCGCACTTGATGGAATCCAGCCTTCTTCAAGAGCGTACCACAGTTCTTTTTTTTCGTCTTTTTCGCCCTTATCGATTACAAGGGTGCGTTCCCCTTTGATTTCGTAAATTTCCCCTTTTCGGAATGAGGCTATTGTGGAAGACTCATAGCTGGCTTCCTTGTGACAGGCTACATAGGGATCAGAAACCAAGGCCCATGAAATTCTGGGGGATAAATCCTGGGGAGCAAGCTCCTGCATTTTCAACTGACCGTCACTTTTGCTGCAGGAAAGAAAAAAAGCAGATGAAAGGAAAGCTGCGAGGAGAAAAAAAGTTCTGAAAGCAGGAGAATTTTTTTTAATCATTTTTTACTTGCAATCCACTTAACGACATCAGGATAAATCAGCATATCCGAATCAACGAAGTGCAATGTTGGGATTTCAGCGGGAAGAACCCATTTATACTCTGTATGCTCAGTGAGCACATATTTCTGCGCGATACCGTCATGGGGAACAGTGATTGCGTAGGCATGGAGGGCAACCTGCCGGTCATTGTGGACAAAAAAAGTCTCGGTGATTTTCTCGCCGACCGTAACTTTTACTCCGAATTCTTCCTCAAACTCGCGGACGATTGCGATTTCGTCGCTCTCGCCGTCTTCTACTTTTCCGCCTGGAAATTCCCAGCGGCCGCCCATCTGACCTGTAGGATTCCGATGAGCAATCAGTATTTTTTCGCCGTCAAAAGCGATGCAGGCAATTGATGTTTTCATAAACTCTATTCTATTCTTTCTTAAAAAATAACTCTACCCCTTCAAGCAAACCTTTTGCCCTTTTTTTCACTTCTTCTGTCTGAGTATCACTGCATTGATTGCCTATTTCAATATCAATGCTGGGAATCTCACTGTAGCAAGTCTGGGTCAAATCGACATCCATTTTGCCGTCTTCGTAAACCTTAAAATTTTGGGAGGCAAGCCCCTGAACAAGGCAGCGCCCCAATCGCTCGCTCTCTTTCCAGTGTTTTTTTACATTGGGAAGATATTTTATGCCATCCGGGACTGAGCAATAGAAAACGCCCTTGTCCTCTTTCAGTTTGTCGCTATCATAATGAATGGCAATGTGAATGTCCGCATTATTGTTGGCAATGACAGTCCGTGCGATGTTGTCGAGCTGAGTGTCTTCGGAGTCACGAATCATAAGCACATCATAACCGGCCTTTAAAAGCATATTTTTTAAAAGATGAGCCGTCCTCAAGTTGACATCCGCTTCTTTTTTTCCGTCTTTAAAGACCATCCCCGCGCTTATTGAAGTTGACTCAAAAACGCCGGCGGGATCGGTTCCACCCGTAACCTTATGGGTTTTATCGGGATGAGAATATGTTTTTACGAAAGCGCCACCTTCCGTTCCGTGACCGGCATTCACTGCCACTGTAATTTTTTTTCGATTTTTATCAGCCTTATACAAGACAGAATATCCAGAGTTGATTTTTGAAAATCCTGCAAAATTCCATTTTTGATTCAAACGGATTCTGTTATCATACCATGAGCCATCATCCTCGAATTTTTTTGCAAAGGTCAGCATTTCAAGCCATGATTTTCCGTTAATCCGTCTCACATCAAGCGTATTTATATTTACAGAATTGGCCTTAATCGATGAAAGTTCATTTTTAGTCCCTGTCTCCTTTGAATCAACATAATAAGAGCCGAGAGCGCTGATTACATAATTAGAGCCCCCTGCCTTCCCCAGATACATGAAGACATGCCCCGGAAATCCCATAAGAGTTCCCGCATCAAGGGAAGAAATGCTGCTGCTCCGGGCTGCCAGTGATTTTTTTTTATAAGAAAGAGTCTTTCCTGCAACTGCAAGCTGGGCACGGCTGTTCCGTGGGAGCGAAAAACCAAAACAGCGGTAAATGTCTTTTAAATACTCAGAGCAATCCCGAGCCTTTTCCATGCCCCCCCAGCCATATCGGATTCCAAGGGGTTTGAAGGCCAGCGTAAGCACATTAGCGCTTGTATAATCGAGAAGCCCCAGTTTGCAGCGACCAGCGGGAATTGAGGCATATGCCACAGCAAGTTTTCCATCAGAACTTCTATACGGAATCTCCACAAGATAACTTGCATAGGGAATTCTCTGAAAAAGAGCTCCGTCAAAACGCTCATCATTCCAATCCGCCGTAAACAGATAAGTTCCCATAAAAAACTCGCTTAGTCCGGGAAAATCCTCATTTTCACAGGAAAGCACATATTCATCGGGAAGGATAAAGCGGTCATCAGTAATCGTAACGAAGGAATCCTGGGCTTTATCGGCATAGTCAAAATAACGGGTAAATTCCTCATTTGAGCAAAAGGCTATATCATCAGCATGAATCCAGCCTGTACAATAGGAAGTGCGCACATAGAGCCAATTTTTATCCCTGCTTTCCCAAAGCACAAGCACAGGTTCCCCCAGCAGGATTCCCGAATTTTGAGCTATATCATCGTACCAATTTTCCTTGTCATTAGTATAGAAACTGTCATCAGGAACAAGGCGCATATTACTCCGACGCACACAGACAGCCTTGCGTACAGGATAGTCCTTTTTATATATTTCAGAATCGCCAGCATTTCCGCCAGTAAAATATGAAAAAGACTCCAGAAAAGAATAATTCATCGCATCATAAAAGTTTTTAAGGTCTTTCTGACTAAGCACGCGTACAACTTCCCCGCTTTTCTCCTTTACTTTTTTAAACCAGGGCTTTTTTGCATTAAAACGAACCATATCGCTACGAATTTCGGCGGTAGAAAGGTAAGAATCAAAAGAACGCAAATCAGAGAGAATATAAAAATTTGCAAAACCAGGAAAAAGGATTTTTGTATTCTCGCGATTCCAGGCTGCAATTTCACTGCATGTCATTTTGATTTTATAGGGATTTTTTGCTCTCTGAATCCAATAATCCGCAGAAAGCATGTCGCTCGTAACATCTGGAGCAAGGCGTACCGGAAGCGCGGTATTTTCGCCGCTATGCGACAGAGAGGATGATACACAGGAGAAAAAAGTAAGAAATGAAAATTGAAAAATGAAAAGGGATAGAAAAATCTTTTTACAGGAAAAAGTTTTTTTCATTCCAAAGCTCCCCTGATAAGGAAGTCTGCGGCCTCAGCCAGGTTTTTAAAGATTTTCCAGGCTTTTTCTCTCATTTCATCATCAGCGGGAATCAAATCGGGAACCATTATGCATTTAATTCCCGCGTTTACGGCAGAACGCACTCCGTTTGGGCTGTCCTCTATGGCGGCACATTCATCCGGTGAAAGGCCGAGGGAAGAAGCTGCCTTTAGGTAAATCTCGGGATCCGGCTTTGAGCGGGTCACCATGTCACCGGTGGTGAAGGTTTCAAAATAATCGAAAATGCCCGCATCCTTCAGCTGGGGGAAAACCCGCACTTTACGGGTGGAGCTTACCACGGCCAGACGGAAACCGGCTTTTCTGAGGGATTCAAGACATTCTGAAACGAAAGGCATTTTCTCCAAGCCCTTCTCTTTCCAGACCACATCAAAAAGCACGCTCGTCCGCTCACGGAAAGATTCCGCCTCTTTTTCACCGTCAAGATATTTTTGCAGCAGCCGCGTAGTGTCGGCACGACTTCGCCCCACGCACTGCAGGAAGATTTCATCAATGTTTTTCAGATTGTATTCATCCGCCGCCCGCTCCCAGCATATTTTGCAGACAGACTCAGTATCAAGCAAAACGCCGTCCATATCAAACAATACGGCTTTTATTTTTTTCATGAGGAAAGTATAGCATAAAAAACAATAAAAAAAAGCCCCGCAAGTGAAGTGCACTTCAGATGCGGGGTAAGTATTCCTTATTTGCCTGTACTCAGATAATCAGTCGTAAAGTATCGCTCGGCAATCGGCTGGTCAATTTTAAGTCCGCCCAGCTTCATGATTGACGAATGGTTTTTCTGCACATTGGTCATGACATTCTCAGTAGGGATATTGTAGGTGTGTCCCCCATTTCCTTTCATCGGAGTGATTGACTTGATTTCGTTGACTTTAAGCAGCTTGCCCTTTTTGTCGTACAGCTCGATATAAGTCGGAATCCAAGAATCTTTTGTGACCCAAGAAATTCTTTTTGAATACTGGCTTGACTTGGGGTCTTTTGGGATTGACTCAACAACATACAAATCCTTGAAGTTGCCTTTATCCTCGCTCTCTTTAAGAAGTTTGTGACTATCCTCATCAACCTCACGGCTGCTCATATCGTCATAAGAAAAATCAGTTCCGACGAAAGATTTCTCACCGTCGCTTGCGGCGATACGGCGGGTATTTTTGAGGGAAGGAAGATAAATCCATTTGTCATCGTCTTTTCCCTCATTTTCCTTAACAAGGAAGCGGGTTCCCTTTACTGTGGCCGGAGAAAGGAAGACCATGGTCATGTCCGTAAGGTTGTTCTTGCACCGTCCGTACTCTCCCACATTGCGAACTTCCTCAACCTTTCCGTCTTTTGTAAGGGTGAGCTGGACTGCCGCCTGAGTGAAATCAGGCTTCTTGCGGTCGTAGACTTTCTGCATGATTTCAGTTCCGTCGATTGCAAAAGCAGAGGCTCCCACCAGAAGAGCGGCTGCCACAGCTGTAAGTTTTTTTGTCATTTTCATAGATACCTCCATATTGTATATCATATTCGTTCAAATAATTAAACCGTTAAACCTTATTCAGGTTACAAGATTTATTTCTTTTCTGCCTCGATTTTTGCCTTGTAGGCAGCCTTTTCTTCCTCAGTCCACATGAACTTAGGGTTAAAGGTATTAAGGATTCCGGGAATTACGGTCATCGAAAGCACGGAGCTCGTGAACATAACCACAGCAACCAAGGCTCCGATATAGCGTAAGATTATAAAGCGGCTGAAAAGAAGGACACAGAAGCCCAGTCCTACAGCCAGCGCATTGGTGATGATACCCTTGCCGCTGGTCTTGAAAGTGTTCTTTGCGACCACCTCAAGAAGGTCGTTTTTCGCCCGCTCGGCACGGTATGTTTCCATAAAGTGAATCGTGTAGTCAATTCCGACACCGATTGCGATTGAAGAAACGATACTGGTACAGAGGTCAAGGCGTATTCCGGTAAGTCCCATGACCATAAAATTCAGGAGAATGACAAGGCCGAGAGGAATGGCTCCGATAAGGCCTGCCAGAAAACTCTTGAATGAAAGAGCTATGATGATAAATACCATTACAAGGGAGAATACGACCGAAACCATCTGGCTGTTGATGACAAGGTGACTCATGGTGTTTTCAAGAGCCGCGCTTCCCGTAGTCTCGACAGTATATTTATCATTCGGGAAGTATCTGGCGACATAATCATTGATATCGTCAATGAGAAGACCTGTGTCAACCGTTGAGTGGGTACGAAGCTGTACCTGAGTACGGATTGCCTTTGGATTGGTCATGTCATCGGCAAAACGGGTAATCGCATCGCTGGAAAGAAGATAGAGATACTGGGTGACAAGCTCTGAAAGCTCCTCCCTGCGGTCAACAGAATATTTTTCGCTGTCGTAGGGAATCTCATAGTATGCAAGGCCGTTATAATTCAGCTCGCGCTCAAGCTCCCTGACTACCGCATTCATGCTGGCCTTTTCACCGCCGGCAGCCGCATAGGCACGGTTCAGCATCTCTAGGATGTCCTTAACTTTTGCAGGCGAATCAAGAATATCAGCGTTCTCTGACTCCAGTCCCGAAGAACCCGAAACAGGAACATGCATGACCTGATTCATTCGCTTTATGAATGTTGTGAAGGAAACGATTTTACCGATTTCAGGATGTTTTTCAGCAAGATAATTCTGCAAGTCATCCACGGCCCGCAGAATCTCAGGGTCAGTGAGGGAATAATACTGTCTGACAGGCTCTGCAAGGGCGGAATTCTCCTGGGAAGCGGCAGGCTCCTCAAATGAAGAGAAGTCAAAGTCACCGAATTCTGAATCAGAAGAAGAATCCGCACCCGTCTCAAGCTCCGCTCCCACGGCAGGCGTGTCAAAGCCAGAAAAATCAAATTCACCGAAATCAGTGTTCTCTTCCTCTGCTTGTGGAGCCTCCGGCATCTCCTTTCCTTTAATTACGATATACATGCTGTTTGAGCCGGCAAGAGTTTCATCCACATAGGCCAGATCCTGACGGAATTTACTCGAATTCGGGAAATAGTTGACCATAGCGGTATCGACCACCAAGAGTTTTAATCCTATGGAAGAAACAAGCAAAATAACGCCTATAAAAACAAAGAGCCGGGGTTTCGTTCCTGCAAAGAAGTGATAGATTGAATACAATGTGCTTGCGTTCGCCTCGTCCTTGGTCTTTCCGCCACGGCGCATAAGCTGGTACTCAAGGCGCATTTTGATTTTAGCCGTAATCCGGTTCTTGTTCCTCCAGTGCTTTCCCACAACTTTAATCGGCGTAATATAGAGAATGGCCGGAATAAGCGTAATCGAAAGAAGCAGGGCAAAGGCAATGCCGGATGCCGCGAAAATTGAGAATGAGCGCAAAGGACGAAGTGGGCTTGATACATTGGAGATAAAGCCCGCGATTGTAGTGACGGCCGCAAGAAGGACCGCAATCCAAACATCTTTGAGGGCGAATTCAATCGCCTCCGCGTGATTTTCTTTTGTAATCTCGCCCTGAATTTTATCAATTCCGATGTAATAGTGGGTCATGACATGGATTCCGTAAGCCGAGCCGCAGGCTATGAGACAGACAGGAATCATGCTTCCGATAATCGTGAAGCTGAAATTAAGCAGACAGAGAAGGCCCACGGACCATACTGTGCTGATTAAGACCGTGATAAGAGGCAGGAGGGTTCCGCTCCAGGTGTGGAATGAGAAATAGAGGGAAAAGAGAACGATGAGCGCGACAAAGGGAATCAGGTTGAAAAGGTCGCTCATAAGGAATTCCCTTGCATCGTGAGACATTACCGGGTCGCCAAAATAACGGATTTCCAAATCAGAGCCCTCAAGCTCCTCCTCACAGATTCCCTTAATCTGGGCGAGAATCCTGTTCTGAATGTCAGAGGGAAGCTCCTCGCCGTCCTCAGTTGATGCAGTGATGGTAATCATCATCTGGGTAGCCTTGAAATCATCGTTTACGATGACGCGGTTGTACATTTCCTGCCAGTCAATGATTTCCTGCTTGATTGTCTTCATGCCAGCCTTCGTGAAAGAATAGACATCATCCTCACCCAAAAGGCTTGAGGCTTTTAGAGTGCCCTCGCCGTCCTCGCTGACTTCACCGTGAATAAAGTCAATGTTTGAGATGGAGTCGATATTCTCCACATATTCGACGCCTTCGACCCTATCGGTGATGCGTTTCACCACATTGATATACTCAGGAGTGAGAATCGTGGCTCCCTTTGTCTCCAGGGAAATTCCCAGCATGAGCATTGAGCCGAAAGTGTCTTCGGTTTTAAGCATGAGCTTGTAGGAATCGTCATCCTTGGGCATGAAAGTGCGGCTCGTATTCTCGATTTTGATTGTACGAAGCTGCCATCCAAAAAATACTGTAATGGCGACGCAAAGCGCGATGATGAGCCAAGAGCATTTCAGCATTTTCTTTATCATTTATGCTTCTCCTTATAGAAATATTTTTGAAGAACCACTTGCAAATCGTAAGTGAATGTTGTAAGATTGGTTCAAATAATTAAACTGATAAAACAAATATACTGACATCAGAAAAAACTGTCAAGTAAATTCCTAAAAATAGTCTAAAATATTTTTAAGGAAAAAATAAGGGGGAAAGAACAGTGATTGACCCGGAAAAACTTGAGAAAGCCGAAGAAGAGTTCAAAGTCTGCTCGCCGCTTTTCCTTGCATTGGGTGACGAAAACAGGCAGAAAGTCTGTCTTGACCTGGCCGCCGCAGGAGCAGAAGGCATTAATGTAGCCGATCTCTCGGCAAAATCCACCCTTTCAAGGCCGGCCATTTCTCATCACCTGAAAATACTCAAGGATGCGGGAATCGTGGAGCCTGTAAAAAAAGGGACACAAATCTTCTATCGTTTGCACCTAAAATCAGCCTTTTTTCAAGTGAAGGCCCTTATCAACACGATAGAAGAAATTATTACAGAGGAAGGTACTTCAGAGGAAAAGGCATGACCAAATAGAAATGTTAGAATAAGATTGAAAATATATTAAAGTTGTGTTAAAATTTAAATTGTCTGGTCTTTATTATAATCAGACAACTTTTTTCAGCGATTCTTAAGGAGATTTTTATGCTTAAAAAACAAATCATCACAGGCCTTGCACTTCTTATTCTCGGAACTTCTCTTTTTGCAGACGAAGCTTATGATGTCATTAAAAAATCATCAACACTGGAAGCACCGGATACATCACAGGCAATCATGTTGCTCACAAACATCGAAAAAAACGGCAATGAAGAGCATCGCCAGATGAATCAGTATGGCCGCAAGGTAAACGGTCTCGTACAAACAGTCTTTGATTTCCGTTCGCCGGCAGCTTACAAAGACACCCGTGTTCTCCAGCTCGAAAAAGATGTACGGGAAGATGACCGCTGGATTTACCAGCCAAAACTTAAACAGGTCCGCCGAATTCCTATGGGTGAGCGATACAAGCAGTTCGTTGGATGCGAATTCACCTACAACGATATGGGAGTCCGCAAAGTTGATGAAGACAAACACGAGCTTCTTGAAAAAAATGTAAAAGTCACGGTTCCAGGCGGAAGAACATACACTTGCTGGAAAATCAAGTCTGTTCCGCTCAAAAAATCAGAAGTTGAATATTCTTACCGTGTTCAATATATCGACACAGAATCTTACCTTCCTGCAAAAATCGAATACTATGACAAAAAAGACCAGAACAGAATCATGAAGACTTACACAACCGAAAACTGGGTTCCACTTACATCTAAATCAGGCAAAAAATACACAATGCGCATGAAGGCTCGCATGGTAAACAACATCACAGGCCGCCAGACCGTGATTGACATCAAAGACCCTCTCATGGACGCAGGAATCTCAGCCGGTTACTTCACACAGCAGTACCTTTCATCAGGAAAGGCAAAATAATCCGAATTGAAAATCCTAACAGGGGCGACAGGGATTGTCCTTGTTGCTTGGATTTTCGGGCCCAAGCGAGAATTTTTCGTGAAAAATTCTCGCTGATTTTACGCCATATTTTATGGTGCATTAGTTAAAAAGGAGTTTCACAAAAATGAAAAAAATTTTATTCACGATGGCAGCACTCTCACTCACATCGCTTTTATCCGCACAGGAATTCGATTTCGGCGGAGATGATATGGGCGGCGGCTTTGAGGAATCAAGCGTACCTGCAGTAACAATTTCAGGTGAAGTAGGAGCAGATGCCCGAGCCTGGATTGGGGCCGAAAACAAAGATACAGGCCGTTATGATACCAAGGCCTACGAATCCTTCTATGATTTCAGCAAAACCCTTATCGATGCAAATGCTCATGCAAATGTGGAATTGAACTATGCAGGCGACTATACAGACGCAAACATCAAGTTCAAGCTCAATCCATCAACACTCAAAAAATATCATGAAGACATCATCGATGAAGTTTCTCTCGGCGGCAGTTTCAAGGAAGGCCGCTTTCTTCTCAAAGCAGGCAAAATGAAGGAAGTCTGGGGTAAGGGCGATAAAGTCCATGTCCTCGACAACTTCAACGCCAACGACTACACAGATTTCATCTTCCCAGACTACATCGACCGCCGAATCGGTGAAATAATGTTCAAGGCCACTGTCAACCTTTCATGGGATTACAACCTTAAACTTGAAGGAATCTTCACACCATGGATGACCGCAGACCGTTTCGCAGACAGCGGAATGCTGGTTCCCTATGCACAGACAAAACTCACTGATACTGTAAAATCCATTCTCAAAATGCAGGCTTCAACGACTTACGCAAGCGGTGATACGGATGCAATCGTAAACGGAATCATGGGGCTTTCGGACTTCTCTACCGACTCTCTCTACGAAGACAATATCAGAACGCTCAAATACGCTCAGGGAGGAGCCAGACTCACCGGCACTCTCGGCGGAATCGACTGGGGTGCAAGCTACTACTACGGTCACTACAAGCAGCCGAGCGCAAATGTACAGCGATACGCAATTTACTCAAACTCCGGCTCTATCAAGGAAGGGGCTTGGACAAGTTATGAAACTGCCGCGGCAGGACAAATTGCAGCTGCTTTAACAGCTGCAGGACAAGGATCTGCTATCGCAGGAATGACCAACTCACAAATAATTGCAGCGGCAAAAGCCGGGTCTTTTGGTACAGAGTTGCAAACAGCCGCCAATTCAGTTTACAGCGAAGATCAGATAAAAGCTGCTGTTGACAGTGAGCTCACGGCAAACGGCTACACTCTCGCAAATGCGCTTCCATCGCTCAACTACGACCAGCTGCAGGTCTTCGGTCTTGAAGCCGCTTTCGTCCTTTGGAAGCTCAACACGCGATGGGAATTCGCTTATAATCTCACAGAAGATATTGCCGGTGATAATCCATGGGTAAAGAACAACTCAATCGCCTGGCTTGCCGGCTTCGACATTGATCTTCCGATTCATAACCTCAACTTGAATGTTCAGGAACAGGGCTCTTATATCCTCAAAAACGACAAAATCGAGAACAACAAAGTTACAGTCGGAACTCTTGCAGGCCAGCCAATCGAAGTTCCAATCGGAACAGCTGATGTTGACTACAACTCAGACGGAAAATACACCCGCAACAAGATTATCGTCCTTCTCTCTGACAAGTGGCTCAACGAAAAGCTCACCACAGAAGTTCAGGGCATTTACGGAATTGAGTGTCAGGAATTCATGGTCGCTCCAAAAATCGAGTACAATGTTATCGAGGGTCTTACATTCGGTCTCCGTGGAGTTTATCTCTTCAGCGACAATGTTAACGGTGAGTTCTATAACTTCACGCAGAATTCAGAAAACCACAACAAAGTTTTCGTTGAGCTGACCGCTAAATATCAGTTCTAATAAAAGATTAAGATGGAGAAAAAAATGAAAAAGATTTTTGCAATTCTTTCAAGTGCTCTTCTTCTCGCAGCAGCGGGGC
Source organism: Treponema sp. (assembly GCA_017468745.1). Taxonomy (GTDB): domain Bacteria; phylum Spirochaetota; class Spirochaetia; order Treponematales; family Treponemataceae; genus Treponema_D. The sequence goes on from JAFUHS010000179.1 coordinate 32,245, forward strand.
TTTTCACCGCCTGTTCAACAGAAGACGACCTTACAGCTCCAACTGAGACTTGGGTTGAGAAGACATATACTTATACAGGCAATGATGGCAAAACATCACAACTGACCTGTTATTTCATGTACACCTCAACGGGATATTCAAACACAAACCTTCTGAATGTACCGGCTGATTCTCAGAACGGTTCAACAACAACAATCAAGCCTGGTCTGACAATCGTAGCAGTTCCAGCTACAAGTTCTGAATTGGCAAACACTCTCAAAAATGCTGTTACAGGCAGTAAAACAGGTTTCTTCTGCAAAACATTCGGTACTGGAAACCAGTCAGAAACAGACGATTCAGATTCATCTTCATTCACTTTCAACATGAGCGAGACAAAATGGAATCTTTTCTACTATGCTAACATCGCTTCATTCTTGAAAAATGACCAGCTCAAAAATCCGCCGACACCTCTTAAATCAAGCGGATATGCAGAATATGATTTGAACACAGATGAACTAAAAAAGGCTTTCTCTTGGAAAAAGCTTCTCGCTAACTATCTGCTTGGCAGCCTGTAAGGCAATCTTAAATGATTTTATCCCGTGGTTAACAGCCGCGGGATTTTTTTGATATAATCCTTTTATGCTCTCATATATTCACGCCTACCACGCAGGCAATCACGCCGACATCTTAAAGCACCTCACACTTTCGCTGATTCTTGAACGCCTTTGCAAAAAAGAAAAGCCTTTTACCGTCATTGACACCCACGCCGGGAGCGGAATATACGACCTACACGACGAGCGCGCCCAAAAGACCGGGGAAGCAAGTTCAGGAATCGAGAAAATTCTGACGCAGATAAAGGCAGATGAAGGCAAATTCAACTCACAGAGCCCACAGAGTTCACAGAGAGATTTCACAGGTGAGAACGATTTTCCCCTAAAAAATGACCTCTGTGCCCTCAAAAGCTCTGTGAGGAACTTAAAATTCATCGACATAATAAAGGATTTTTACGAACGCGGACAATATCCTGGCTCTCCTTTGATTGAGAATGCTTTTTTGCGTCCGGGCGACCAGCAGATTCTTTGTGAGCTGCATCCCAGGGCCTATGAGGAGTTGCGGGAATGCTTTTATAATAGAAGAAAAGAGTGCGAGAAGAACGGGAAGATTTTCGTGGAAGCGGCCATCCACAGGCGGGACGGCTACGAGCTTTTAAAGGCCGTCACACCTCCAAAAATCAGGCGGGGACTGGCTGTAATCGACCCATCTTTTGAGGATGCAGACGACTTTTTAAAATGCGGCGAGGTGATTTCTGCCGTGCACAAAAAATGGAGTGCGGGAATCATCGCCCTTTGGTATCCCTTAGTCGCCCACCGGTCCGCCGAAATCTCTATGATGAAAGAGCGGATTGTCAGTGCGGTGGAATCCGGCGAGCCTAAAATTCATGAACCCAAGATTCTGGACATTCAAATGGAAATAAAGCGAAAGGAAGACATGACGGGCTTGGCCTCCCTATACGGAAGCGGAATGTTCATCGTAAACTTTCCCTACCAGCTGGACGAAGAGATGAAAGCCCTGTTCCCATCTTTAAGCAAAATTCTGGGCGAAAGCAAGAGCGAGTGGAGCGTAGAGAAAATCTCCTGACAGTTAAAAGCAAGTTTTTTTGATAATTCTTAATTCTGCGTTATAATAGATTGCGTCTCCTTGTGAGGCGTAATTTTTTTCTTTAAAGGAGATTCAAAATGGAATCTTTCAAAAAGTATGTCGCTGAATTTATCGGCACTTGTGTTCTAGTTCTGTTCGCCTGCGGTGCGGCAGTTGTCTCTGGCTGTGCGGCCGGAAACGCCGGCCACTTGATTACCGCCCTTGCCTTCGGTCTCGTTATCGTGGCAATGGCTTACTCAATCGGAAATGTCTCAGGCTGCCACATCAATCCGGCTGTCTCAATGGGTATGCTGGTCGCCGGTAAAATGAGCGTAAAGGATTTCTGCGGATATGTAATCGCCCAGTTTTTGGGGGCTATCGCAGGAGCGGCTCTCCTCGCTCTTTTTGTAGGCGTTGACTCAGGATTGGGAACAAACAATGTTCATTTGGGAATCGGAGTTTCTTTCCTCGCTGAAATTCTGCTCACTTTCGTTTTCGTATTCGCTATTTTGGGCGTTACTTCAAAAGAAGAGAACGGCTCTGTGGCAGGCCTGGTAATCGGTCTTTCACTCGTACTCGTTCACCTTTTTGGAATTCCTCTCACAGGCACTTCTGTAAACCCTGCCCGCTCTTTCGGTCCTGCCCTCTTGGTTGGCGGAGAGGCTCTCAAATGCGTTTGGGTCTTTATTCTCGCCCCGCTCGTCGGTGGTGCTCTTGCGGCTCTCGTCCACAAATGCTTGAATAAGTAAGGATTTATTATTTTCTTAAAATAAAGTATAATAGTCTCACTATTTTTCGTGAGGCTATTATATGAAAAAATCCGCACTTTTCGCACTTTCTTCGCTTTTTATTTTCACGCTTTTTTCTTGCAAAGAAAAAAAATCATATACGATCGAATATTCAGAGCCGGCTCCACAAGCGGCCATTGACGAGACGACAGGTGAGCGGGTCTTTACCGTGGGAAATTTCTTCACGCCGGATTACACTCCCTACGAGCCGGAGCCTGAGAGCGTGGCTGGAAGGGTAAATCTCTCTTCTCCCAAAAGCGGAGGCAAGGCGGAGAGCATAGTTCCGGGCTTACGGAAACTTTCTGACTACAAAACTTCTTACAACACAAAAAAATCGGACTTCAAAATCCCGGAAGTCACTAAACTGGCAGAAGATTCTATCAAAAATGAAAAATCTTCAAAAAAAGACCAGCCTTTTACGGTGAGTGACTGGGGGCCAAAAGAGCCAATTCCCGCCGAAGTGCGCTATCCTTCTTTTTATGTGCTTTTCTCTGAGCCTGTCGTTTCCCTTGCGGCCTTGAATCAGGAAAGCG
>JAFUHS010000180.1 GCA_017468745.1 Treponema sp.
ATCAAAACGGAATGTGGGCGGAATCAAAGGAACATAAATCGGCTCTGCTCCGCTCAAAATCGTGTCCGCGCCGTAGTTTTCGTAAAAGGGCGAGAAGACAATCACTTTGTCACCGGGATTCGTCACGCTCATCATGGCGGCCATCATCGCCTCGGTTGAGCCGCAAGTTACTACCAGCTCTGAATTCGGGTCAACTTCCACGCCGGAAAAATGCCGGATTTTGGCGGCCAGTGCCTCGCGGAAATTCTGTGCTCCCCAAGTGATTGCGTACTGGTGAAAATCTTCTTTTGTGACCTGAGAGAGCCTGTCAAGAATTTCCCGGGGAGGCTCAAAGTCCGGAAAGCCTTGCGAGAGATTTACAGCCCCGTACTGATTTGAGATTCGGGTCATGCGGCGGATTACAGAGTCGGTAAAAGTTGAAGTTCTTGTTGATAACTCTGGCATATAGTTTGCTCCAGTTTGTTTTTAAATTTCAGGGCACATCCCTACGCAGCAGGCTGCTTCGGGTCGGGCTTTTCGGGGTTCCGTGCTTACGCACTCCATTCCTTCGCTACGCTTCGGAACGGCTACGCCGCCCCTACAATCCCTTGTGCGGGCATCTTTATCTCACATACGAAATATTTGCGTTCAAAATCTTTTTCGGGTCAAAGGCAAGTTTTACGGCGTTCATCAGTTCCACATTTGCCTTTGGCGTCTCCGCAAAGAAACAGTCTCTCTTGCTCACTCCAAGACCATGCTCGCCTGAAATCAGGCCGCCCAGTTTCCTTGCATAAGAATAGAGCTTTGAAAGATTTTCGCCAAGTTCTTTTTGCCAAGTTTCTTCGCTGCGGTCGCCACGGACAACGCAGAGGTGAACGTTTCCGTCGCCTGCGTGACCGAAGCTGATCATTTGCATTCCGCTCTCTCCTTCCAGTTTGTTCACAAAATTGACGAAATCAGCGACTTTTGCAATGGGAACGACAATATCAAGGGGTTCCTGCTCGCTTACGGCTTCAACCGCTTTTACAAGACAGCCGCGAATCTTCCACACATTCTGTGAAAGTGCGGAGTCATCAAGGGAAATGATTTTCTCTGCTGAATCTTTGAGGACAAGCTTTAGTTTTTTGACTGCGGAATCGATTTCCTCAGAGTTTCCGTCAAAAGTGAGAAGAAGATAAGCCTCGCTTTCAAGAGGAAATTTGAGATTCAGGAACTTTTCGCCCAGAGCAACGACCTTTCTTTCGATGAATTCCACCGCCGTGGGATTGAGATTTGCCTGTAAGATTTTCGGAACGGCCTCAATTCCAGATTTGAGCGAGCTGAATCCTGCAAGAAGGCTCAAAGATTTCTCTGGCTTTCCAATAAGCCTGAGCAAACACTTTGTGATGACGGCAAGAGTTCCCTCCGAGCCGATTACAATGTCTTTCAAATCAAGACCCGTGGTGTCCTTGCGGTTTTTGCTTCCCAAAGTGATGACAGTGCCGTCGGCTTTGACAATCTCCAAGCCCATGACATAATCCCGTGTGACTCCGTATTTGACAGCCCGCATTCCGCCTGCATTGGTAGAAATGTTTCCGCCAATCGAAGAGCGCTTTTCTCCCGGATCCGGCGGATAAAAAAGACCGAGGCTTTCAACATATTTCTGAAAATCCTCAAGAATGACGCCAGGCTCAACCGTCGCAGTAAAGTTTTCCCTGTCGATTTCAAGAATTTTGTTCATCAGAGAAAAATCAAGGATGATCGAGCCGTCATGTGGAACTGTAGACCCCACAAGATTAGTTCCCGCCCCGCGGGGCGTTACTGGAATTTTATTTTCGTAAGCGAAGTGCAGGATTGCACTTACTTCCTCTGTAGATACCGGAAAGACCAGAACCGAAGCCAGTCCCTTTTTGCGGCCAAGCGTGTCAGAAAGATATTTTTCTTCGATTGAAGGAGCGAAAACAATGCGATTTGTGTCTTTTATTATAGAAGAAAGTTGCTCGATTTTTGACATTTTATATTCCTGTTGTATTAGACGCAGATGCACTAGCCGCGAGAGCGGCGAGTAAATAATTTCTACTAACGCAAACGACACGAAGTGGCGTATGCACGCTGATGCACGCAGATTTAAAATTTTATTTATATCTGTGTTTATCTGCGTCTATCCGCGTCAAAATTATTTTAAGCGGGCGTTGCGCCCGGCGTTTGAGGGCGCAGAAGGGGTAGGCGGAAATGAGGAGCGTAATCAAGCGCGACGAATTGTAGCCGAGGGGAAGACTTTCCCCTTTGCATTGCTACCTGCTACCTGCTAACTCCTCCCTCCTAATTCCTAACTATTAAAACTCGTCGATGTCCCAGCCTTCTTTGATGAAGTAGCCGCCAAAGTCCTTGTTGAAGACTTTTTCTGTTTCGGCTGTCTGGAAGGCCTTTACGACTTTTTTGAAGATTTCGACTTTTGCCGGGTCGCTCAGGTCTTTGCCGCGGGCTGCGATGAGGTTCCAGTACTGTTTTTCGTCAACGGAAGTGTCCTTGAAGATTGCTGACTCAGTTTTGATTCCGAAGTCCAGGGCGTAGTTTCCGTTTACGATTGCGGCATCAACATCTTTGAGGGCAGACGGGATTGTGTTTGCGGCCAGTTCCTTGATTACGATTCCGCTTTTGTTCTCGGCGATGTCAGCGACTGTCGGGTTGAAGCCGGCATCCGCTTTGAGGGTGATAAGACCTGCCGCCGCCAGAACCTTGATTGCCCGTCCGCCGTTAGTGACATCGTTTGGAATTGCCACGACCGAGCCTTTTTTAAGTTCTGAGACTGACTTTACTTTGACTGAGTAAAGATTGAGCGGGATGATGAAAGTGTTTCCGATGAGTTTTACATCGTAGCCGTGATTTGCGATTTCGTTCTGAAGGAAAATACGGTGCTGGAAGGCGTTCAGGTCGATTTCACCGTTTGCAAGGGCATTGTTCGGCGTGACATAATCCGAGAACTGAACGAATTTGAGGTCGATTCCCTGCTTTTTGAGGGCTTTCTGAGCCGGTGTCCACAAGTCCTCATAGATAGAGCCGACAACTCCCAGTTTGACGACAGTGTTCTTCTTTTCTGCTGCGAAGACTGATGTGAGGGCGACTGCTCCGATTAAAAGTGTTGCGATAATTTTTTTCAT
>JAFUHS010000181.1 GCA_017468745.1 Treponema sp.
CATGTTTCATGAAATCGTAAAAGCTCTGGACGCAAAAAATGCAAAAGGCATGCGAAAATATGTGCGGGCAAACTGTCTCAACGATTCTCAGGCTGATTTATTATGGCTCAAAGACAACAAAATGTTCAAACTTAAGATTATCGATATTTCTTCGGTAGGAATCGCTGCAAAACTGTCAAACGGTCAGGCAAACACTGTATTTATCAACCAGATTATTGAAGGTGTCACTCTCACTCTTAAGAATGTTCAAACCTCAGTTGACATCAAAATTTCAGCGATAAAAGCCGCTGGTGATTTTCTTCTTGTCGTCATTATGTTTACCAACACTACACCTGTAAATTCAATTAACAAGATTCGCGGCTATATAGCCGAGACCCTGCAAGAATCTTTGAGGACAATGCTCAGAATCACCAGTTTGGATAAAACCGATTACGAAAAGCTTGAATTACCACATTAATTTTAATTCCCGCTTTCGTAATCTGTTAATCATTTCCTAAAAATCATATTCGCTCAGATTTTCTTCGCCGTCAACGATAACCCAGCTGGCGGCATTTTCTTTTGCAATCGGGGCAATGTATTTTTTATAGGCTTCAATAACCTGCAATGTTTCCACGGCCTGAACTTGTTCTGCCCGCGAGAGATACGCACTCTCAGAACCAAAATATTCCATGCTGGTGACCACGCTGTTTGAAATACCAGAAGCAGTTTGCGCCGAATTGAAAATCGAAGTGATGTATTTATTCTTGTATTGCTCAAGATACTTAGCCAGATGATTCGCATCAAATGAAGAAATCGCATCCAAAATCAGTTTTTTCATCTGTTTTTTCTCCGTTGCCTTATAAGCCAAGATTACCCCAACAAGTTCTTTTCCGCCAATAACACCTGTATTAATTGAATAAACCGCACCAGCCTTTTCCCTGACCTGAGAGAAGAAAAGCTCATCAACATACATTGTGGCAATGGCAAAAGGAATGTAGTCCGCCGAATCCCTAGAGGGGCATTCGAAAAATCCTGCAATATATCCCGTATTTCCGGCCTGCTCATTTGCGACCCGAATAGTAGCCCCTGCTCCGACTGAAATTTTAGGAATCTTAGGAAGGGAGAAGGCTTTTCGTGAGAGAGAGCCGTAATCTTTTTCGAGAGAGTCCATAAAATCATCCATGAGCTCTTTTGTAAAATTACCGACCACAACAATTTTTATTCTCAATGCATTAAGGAGTCCCTGATGGATACCTTTAACAAGGGTGAGATTTATGTTGGAATAAGATTCATCCGTGACATAAGATGTTGTAAGATATGGATGATCTTCAAAAGCCGCTTTTGTAAGCGCAAGGCTCAGGGTGCCGGAAGGATCAGCTTTTTTACTGGCAATTGACGCAGCTATTTCAGCCATTTTCTGGTCATAATCCGACTCAGCGAAAAGCGGATTCAGCAGACAATCAGAGAAAATCTTGAGAACTTCCGCCATATCACGCTGAATACAAATAAATCCAGCCGTCGCATAGTCTTTTCCTGACGAGGATATGAAAGAAAAACTCTTTTCGTACTGCAACTGAGAGATGGTTTTATAAGAATATGTCTCTGTGCCACGAAGCGCAAGATCAAGAGTAAGGTTCTCAATACCGCCGATACTTTTGTCAATTGCGCTGGTTCCGCCCTCAAAGACCAGCTTAAATACAACGATTTTACTGCCCCGGTTCTGCTTGAACACAACAGGAATGCCGTTTGAAAGCTGGCGGCGGGTAAAATCTTCGACTTGCTCAGCCTGAACAGTCTCAACTACTTTTGTTGAGCCACAGGAAGCAAAGAAAGAAATGGCAAAAATCGAAAGCCCGAGAAGAGCCTTTTCAAAAAATATTTTACAGTTCATTGTTCTTTTATCTAGTTTCATGATTTTCCCTCGTTACTTTGCCTCGCTCTCTTCAAGATGCGGGTCATTCTGCCAGAAAGCGTTCAGAGCAGTGATTTCTTCATAGCCATGGCTTTTAAAGGCCGACTTGTACTGCGAGAAAATTCTCGGGCTGACACTGACGATGAAAGCTCCGTTTTTATTCTGGAAGTAATTCTGAACAAAAGAAACCACATTGTCTTCTGTTACGCGGGCAATATTCTGATCATACGAGAAGAAATAATCAGAGCCACATGACGACCAGAAATAAGAAAGGGAGGCAAGAATTGCCTTCGCACTTTCCAATTCATAAATTCGGGCATCGGCAAGCTGCTGAATAACAAAATTGATGCTGTTGTCTTTGAAAAAGAGTTCTTTGTTTGTCATCTCAGGAATTGCCTTGTCTTTTAGGAGAGAAAGATAAGCGTCTGTCTTTTCAACAGGATTCAGATTTTTTTTAGTGAATGCATGAATGTTTCCAAATCCATAATTTATGTCCACCGGCACATCAGAATCATCGAGAAGCATGGCGGCCGAGAAGGAAACGATTCCGCTCACTCTTTGTGTAGTATATAAAACACCGATATAATCGGCTTCAGGGATTCCGAGTTCTTTTGCAGAAAGAAAAGTTTTTATGAAGTTTCCGCCGGGATTGTTGGCCAGACTGGTCCAGACATCTGCGAAATGAGTGTCTGCGGCATCAGTTTGACCGTCTGGACCGCGTAAATAATAGGCAGCCTGAATCATATTATCTGACAAGCCGGGATCTACGAATACCATTTTCTTATCACTGGAAAGCGGCTCTTTTGTATCTGGAAGCTCAAAAGGATGCCGTGCTTCGGGATTCTGCCAGTCAGAAAAGATTTCTTTCACATAAGAATAAACTTCATCATGATTGACATCCCCGCCGACAAAAAGAGCCGAATTCTCGGGAACATAATAACGCTCCTGTATTTCACGGAGTGTATCCGCACTAGCATTCTGTATAACGACGGGACTTCCGGATGGAGACTGACGCCAGGGCGAATTAGGGAACATAGTCTTAAACAAGGCCGCAGAACGGATATGGGCAGGACTCGTAAAATCAGCGTTTATCTCTGCAAGGACAACTGCCTTTTCATTCTCGAGCTCCTGCTCATCAAGCTTTGGGGTCCGGATTGCATAAGACCAGAATTCAATACCCCGTTTTACCATTGAAGCCGGAATCGTAAAATAGTAATTCACGCGGTCAAGGTCAGTAGAGCCGTTTTGGTCGATTTGCCCGAGCAAATTAGCAGCATTGTTGAATTCATCCTGATTCGCATACTTTGAATTTCCTTTGAACATCATATGCTCATAAAGATGAAAAAGCCCTGCGTTTTTAGGAGTCTGAGTAACGGCTCCCGCACGCACAGCAATCTCAATATAGGCGAGCGGTGCGGCGGAATTCTCCGCAACAAAAAGTTCAAGACCATTATCAAGCTTGTAGCGATATAGACCAGGAACAGAAGTTATTTCTGCAAATGCAAATGACAGAAATAAAAAAAATGACAGAAGGGAAAATTTTTTGAAATTGAAAAGCATGGTGTTCATTTTATCATAGATTTTTAGAAAAAACAGTAGAAAAACCGCACGGATTATAGAAAAAAATTACTTTTAAATCCCTGCGGTAATTCATACAGTGTTTATTAGAGCTTCCCAGTATTTTTACTGATTGAGAGCGCTTACAACGGCCTCAACACCAGCTTTTCCGACATTTGAAGACTTTCCCACTCCCCAGACAGTCGTTCCGTCATGTTTAGTAATCTGAACATAAGCAACGGCAAATGTATCACTGCCAATACCCACAGAATGCTCATGGAAGGCAGAAATGTTGAATTCAGGAACTGGAGTAGTAGCGAGAGCCGCAACGAATGAATCCAAAGGACCGTTTCCACGACCACCGATAGAAATTCGTTCCCCTTTGTATGTGATTACGGCACGGCAGGCAACATGCTCGCTTTCGTCCGCGCTCTCAACCTGAGTTGAAGCCAAGTCCAGTACGGAAAGCGGCTCTTTTTTGTTAATCCACTGTTCCTCAAAGAATTTGCGGATTTCTTCAGGCTGGAGTTCCCGCTGAGCAGCATCGCTCTTGGCTTTGATAAGGTCACCGATTGCAGGCTGCATTGCCTTTGGAATGGCATAACCGTAATTGTGTTCAAGGATAAAGCTGGCCCCCCCCTTTCCACTCTGGGAATTGATTCGGATGATTCCCTCGTACTTGCGGCCAATATCATGCGGGTCGATGAGAAGGTAGGGAACATCCCAGACTGCATCTTCACTCATTTTTGCACGGGCAGCAAAGCCTTTTGCGATTGCATCCTGATGACCGCCAGAAAGAGCCGTGTAAGCCAATCCGCCTGCATAAGGAGAGCGGGGATTGATTTCCATTTTTGTGTATTCCTGATATGCGTCTGCAATGTCTGGGAGATTTGAAAAATCAAGCTCAGGGTCAACTCCCTCACTGAACATGTTGAGGGCAACGGTCACGATGTCAAGGTTTCCCGTGCGCTCTCCGTTTCCAAAAAGGCAGCCTTCAACACGGTCTGCACCGGCCAAAAGTCCCAGTTCGCATGAAGCCACGCCTGTTCCCCGGTCATTGTGGCAGTGAGTTGAGATAAGCACGCAGTCCCGGTGGGAAATTTTTGACGCGAAATATTCAATTGAATCAGCGTAAATGTTTGGAGTGTAGCACTCAACGGTTGTCGGCAGATTGAAGATGATTTTATTTTCCTTTGACCAGCCCCACTCGTTTCCCACAGCCTCACAGATTTCGATTGCATAGTCGATTTCTGTCATTGAATAGCTTTCGGGAGAGTATTCAAGGCGAATCCTTTTGCGCTCATCCCCGCTTAAATCCTTCATGCAGTCCTTGATGCATTTTACGCCGTCAACAGCGATTTTGATGATTTCTTCTTTTGTCTTGTTGAAAGTATATTTTCGCTGGGCTGGAGAAGTTGAGTTGTAGATGTGGAAAATGACATTTGGAGCCCCCTTGATACATTCCATTGTACGGCGGACGAGTTTTTCACGGGCCTGACAAAGAACCTGAATCGTAACATCCTCAGGAATTCGCTTTTCATCGATAAGGCGACGGATAAAGTCATATTCAGTGTCGCTGGCAGAAGGGAAGCCGACTTCAACTTCCTTAAAGCCCAGTTTTACAAGAAGTTCAAAGAAAGCAATTTTTGTCTCAATGCCCATAGGGTCGATAAGAGCCTGATTTCCGTCCCGAAGATCAACCGAACACCAAATCGGTGCTTTTGTGATTCTCTTTGACGGCCATGTGCGTCTCTCTACCGGAATCGCCGGAATAGGTCTGTACTTTTTTGCATTCATAAGAAACTCCTTAAATAAAAAAGACCTGCCGCCAAAAGCAACAGGTCTTGTAATGTACGAAAATTAAAACAATACCACCACGCTTTCAGCTATTTTACGAGAAAATTATGCAAAAGTAGTAGCGATAGTGTCATCATGCTTTTAGTATCTCTTTTTAGAGCCTTTTAGTCAAGAGAATTTAAATCAGAAAATAATCTCTTGATTTTTTCGGCGAAAACTTTTGTCTCCTCTCCCATAGTGAGAATAAATTCATTATCTGAAATACCACCAAGAACGGCATCCATCTCCCTGGCATTATCGAAAGTCTGCATCCTGAAATCATCATCAAAATCTTTCATGCGTGAAACAAGAGCCGCATCATACATGGCTCTGTTTCCTTCAAGAACATCATTTATAATCCCGCTATAGATTTTCTTTGAGAAATCAGCCATCGGCTGGGAATAGAGTTTTTCAAGGATATTAAGGGCATAGGCAGCCTTTGCATCCTCATACTGCTCCTGACATCCGGCATAATATTCGTGTACCTGCTCCCAAGAATCAATCGTACGCTCTTTAATAAGCTCTAAGAGCTGCTCAAGACGAAGTTTTGGAATAATCTGACCGCCAACATTCACCCATTCGGTGAAAAGCGGAAGCTCCGAAATAGTTTTTAAGTCTTCTTTTGTGAGACTTTCTTTACCATTACGGTCGCAGTATTCAGAAAGAGTCCTGACGGCAAAATATTTCGCAATCCGACGATACATTTTATATGCTTTGACGGTCTTAATGACAATCGCACCGAATTTTTTCTGGGCACCCTTATCCACAAGTCCGAATTCTGCATCAGGATTTTTATGCAGGTAATTTTTAGCGACTACATACAGTTCTTCCTTATTTTTGCAGGCAAGGGCATTTTTGTTCTTTTGAGAAATGAGATATGTTCCGGTAAGTTCGATGATTCTGCGAAGAGCAAGCTCAACTTCCTGAATCGTATCAGGGGCAAGAGGATCCATCTCAATCTGCTGTACCTTTATTTTTCGTTTGTCACGCTTCTCAAATTTAGCTTTGTTCCGAGCCAGAGCATACATATTGTACATGAAAGAATAAGCCGGAATAATCGTAATCGGCTCACAAGGACCGTTGCTCGCAATAAGGGAGAAGGGATAGATAATATTCAATTCATTCTGATAGCTGCCTTTCGCAACGAGAGTAAAACTTGCGAATCGGGAATTATGTTTGAAATCAGAGCAAAGCCCCGTCCAGAATCCTCGACCTGCAAACATTTCGCCATCAGCAGCACGGGAATTATGATTTGAGCCGATTGTAGCACCCGATGCAATATTAGACTGACCGCCTAAAATCGAAGCAATCAAGAAAGAAGAATTGTGATGCTGCTCATGGAAGGGGAAAATAAGATTATTTAAAATTTCGCAGCAAGAGACGGTGGAATTATCCCCCAGCACAGAATTGAGAAGGCGTGCTCCGTATTTAAGCTGACAGTTTCGCCCGATAACGAATCGTACCGCCACCGCCTGATAGAAAGCCTTTGACCCCGGATTCATGATTCCATTTACAAGCTCGACTCCCTCACCAATCTGGCTTGGTTCTTCAACTGTAGAAAGAATCGTGATATTCTTCAGTTTGAAAGCACCTTTGATATAGGCATTGTCACCGATTTTTACATCTTTTAGAAGTGTTGTGTTTTTAATGACGACATCGTCACCTGTAAGACCAAAAGTGTTGAGTTCTTTAGAAAACTGATTTTCGGTGATTTCGAGAAAGCGTCTTTGTAAAATATGGTCACCGCGATATTTCGCCCAAATATAAGCATCGGCTGTAATCATGTTCTCAAATGCAAGAATCTGCCGACCGTCATTTTCGTTTCCTACACCAATCCAAATACGGTTAGACTCAGACTCGCCTTCTTTGAGAATGCCGTTTCCGAATTTTGAGTGATTGGTGCAGGACATTTCCTGTATATTAAAGAGTATGTTTCGATTTCCGATTTTGTAATTTGACAGATAATGCACATTGCGGACGACACAATCATCGCCAACAAGGACATTTTCCAAATAAGAATCGTATAAGCCTTCACAGAGAGCTAAGTCGTGATATTTGAGTGTAGAAGCTGAAAGAGAGCCGATTACAAGGAATCCATAAATCTCACATCCAGAAACAAGGGATGCATCAAAAGAAGCCTTACTGACCCAAATGTTTTTCCATGAAGGATCAGAATTTTTATTAGTTTTTTTCAGAAGAGCAATCTCGCTTGAAGTAAGCTGCCGCTTGTCACCAAGAAAATCTGAATAAAACTGCGGCAAAAGCGATGCATTTTGAACTGTGCTAACTTGTACCATTCTGACATTATAAAAGGAAAACAGAAAATTGAAAATGGAAAATGAATATTATTCAAAAAAAATTCTCCCGAAAAAATTCATTTCCCCTATCACTCATTACTTTCTTGCCCTTTTATGCTAAAATCTTTTCATGAATTTTCCTTTGACTTATGTGATAATCACATGCCTGGCTTTTTTTTCCATTCTCCTTTTGATTCTGCTGATTCACGCCCTCACTTCCCGCAAAAACACTGATTTTTCTGAACTCACGCAAAAGCTAGCCTCCCTTGAAAGCACGACCCTACAGATTCAGGAAATCGGCAAAGAAGTTTCTTCGCTGAAAATGATTCTCCACGCCCCCAAGCTCAGGGGAAATTTCGGAGAATATCTTCTATATAATTTATTGAAAGACAGTCTGCCGCAAAAAAATTATCAGGAGCAATTCCGTTTCTCCGACGGAGCCACAGTTGACGCCATAATCCGCCTGGGAAAGCACATCATCAGCGTCGACTCAAAATTCCCCATGGAAAGTTTTGAGCGTTACCTCTCATCAAAAGACGCGGATGGCAAAAAAAAGGCAAAATCTGAATTCATAAGAAGCGTAAAGGCGAGGATTGATGAAATTTCAAAGAAATATATCCGCCCTCAGGAAGGCACTTTCGACTTCGCAATAATGTACATTCCTTCCGAGAGCGTCTACTACGAAATCCTCACAAAAGACAGCTCAAAAGGCTACGAGCTTTTCGACTACGCCATGAAAAGTCGGGTCATAGTCGTCTCACCTAACACTTTCTATGCCTATCTTCTCTCAATCGTCTACGGACTCAAAGGAATGAGAATCGAAGAAAAAGCCGAGTCCATCGTCAAAAAAATCACAGGAATCCAGCGCGAATTCAGCAATTATAAAGAAGAACTTGCCACACTGGGAAAGCATTTGTCAAACGCCGGCACAAAATTCAGCGAGCTGACAGACAAGACAAAAAAATCGGCGATCAGATAGAAAACCTGACCGCCGAATGACCCCAATGCGATTCGAACGCACGACCTTCCGCTTAGGAGGCGGATGCTCTATCCAGCTGAGCTACGGGATCGGATTAGATACCGTAGCCAAACAACAAAGGATAGAACGCACGACCTTCCAATTAGGTAAAACGCGAAAGCGTTTTTGATGCTCTATCCAGCTGAGCTACGGGATCGGATTAGATACCGCAGCCAAACAACAAAGGATAGAACGCACGACCTTCCAATTAGGTAAAACGCGAAAGCGTTTTTGATGCTCTATCCAGCTGAGCTACGGGATCGAAAGAGTGAATGTATTATAGCAAAATGTCACAAAGATTGCAAACTTCTTCGCTGCCAGAAACGAGAATTCCGCCCATACCAAGCTCTATGGCCAGGGCAAGGTCAATGTCGTAACGGTCACCGATGGAGATGCAGTCTGAATAAGAAAGTTTTTCTCCCAAGGCCGCCCCAGCAAAGTCCATCGCCTTATCGAGAATCTTTTTTGAAGGCTTGGAGGCCATGCAGGTGTCTAAGCCTACGATTTCAGGGAAAAAACCGGATATTCCGATTACTTCAAGGGTTTTCCGCGCCGGCTCCACAGGATTATTGGTCACGCAAATCATGTAGAATTTTTTTGAAAGCTCCGTGAGGGCAGAAATCAGTTTTTCATCCCGGCTAAGGTAATCCGCCGGATTAAAGAGCTTTTTCCGCCATTCAATGCTGGTCTCAATGGAAACGCCGAAGAATTTAAAGAGATTTCCAAGGGAGATTTTCTGACCGTCATGCTCAGCCGCCCATTTTCTGCGGAAGTCGGCAATCATGTTCCGCGCGCCGTCAGCAGAATATCCATTCAAAGCCGCCCAGTGGCGAACCTGAGAGTCAATCTGCTCGTGGGCATATTCAGGGCAGGTGTAGAGAGTTGAGTCAATATCAAAGATAAGGACGCGTGGATTTTCCGGTAAATTGTATGTCTGCATGTTAAGCTCCAATCAGGCCGAAGACAGCTTCAGGAATATCATCAAAATCTCCCAAAGCGACGCGGGCAAGAATCAAGTCTCCGATAAGTTCCGCGTCGGTGCAGGGCATTTTCTTTATTTTAAGGCCGGTCGCTTTTTCTTTTCGGGCAATCAGCTCATCGTCCAGAGCCTGCCCGCCGGTAATGGTCATATAATCCGGGAAAAACTCGCCGTTAGCCTCCGCCGCCTGACGAAGAAGACCTATTCCCCGGACAAGCTCATTAAAATTCCTCACAGAGGGCACAGAGTTCACAGAGGAATTTTCACTATGGGAAGAAATTTCGCACAAAGCAGGCTCTCTGTGATCTCTTAGGCTCTGTGAGGAATTTGAAAATTCAGGATTCAAAAGATAAGAAAGATTCCACAGTCCCGGAATCGCGCTGGGCAGGGTGCGTAAGCCCCCGGCAAAAACCGGCTTTGAGGTGCAGAGATTCAAGCCCTCGCTGCTTCCTGCCCTGTCACAGAGGCGGCCGGGAAAGACCGTTCCAGTACCCAAAAGGGCGGCCACGAAATCAGGCGCGCCTGCAAAAACAAAAGTGCCTTCAAGAAGACCTGTGGCAAGGGCGGCTTTTTCATTCACTTTGCCGGCGAATGAGCCCATTTTTTTGAAAGGCGGGATTTTTTTTATGTCAGAATCTGAAAATCCGCAGGACTTCAATTCTTCTTCAGTCCAATAGGCAGGTAAAAATCCTTCTTCCGGGAGAATTGAAAGAGAAGTGCCCGTCAGTTCATGAAGCAAGAATTCTGGAGCACCGAAAATCGTCCGGCTTTCTTCCCACTGAGCGGGATAAAGTTCTTTAAAAGCAAGGAAACGGGGGATAAAAAGGGATTTCGACTTTTCAAGCAGTTTTTTTTCGTTTTCAGGCAACTGAGGGGCAGAATCACTGTACAAAAAAGTTCTTCCGTCCTCGGAAATCACCGTGGGGCCGTTCCCGCTCACGCAGACAGCCTCAATCGCATAATCAGGATTTTTTTCTTTGAGCTCAGAAAGGGCGGCTTTCAGTGAGGGCAGGTAAAAAGTGGCAGAGTCATGACTGGCAAAGGCAGATTCCGTGAAAAACTGACGGGAGACAAAAATCGGAGACTTCTTCAGATTATCGGGAAGCAATGCCGCCTTAAGAGAAGAAGTCCCGATGTCAATGCAAAGAATCGTATCAGTCAACTTTGTCTGACTTTTCGGCCTTGGCCGCGGCATCAGTGTCTTTTTTGATGAGTTTGTCGATAATCGTGCGGTTATCGAGAAGATCGCTCAAAGACTGGTCGTGATGGATTCGCGTGATGACATTTGCAAAGAGGCCCGTGACATTGGTTGAGATGAACCATTCCTTATCCTTTAAGTCTGAGTGATAGACAGCGTTTGTACCGATTACACGGTAGAAAAGGCCGTCTTTGTAGGCCTGATCGAAAAGTTCGATTGCGTTTCCGCTGAAGAATGGAAGGGAAATCGCCGCAATGACCTTGGTAGCTCCGTTGTTGTGCAGGAATTCCATGGCTTTAAGGAGAGTGCCGCCGGTACCCAGCATATCGTCTGCAAGAAAAGCGACCTTGCCTTTGACATCACCGAGGAGCTTGACGCTCTTGATATTGGTGTTTTTTGCGTCCTGAGTGACGACAGAATAATCCCGCTCCTTGTAAATCATTGCCAGAGGAACTTTGAGACCTGTGGCGTAGAATTTATTCCTGTCAATAGCGCCTGTATCCGGGGAAACGACGACCAAGTCCTCTTTGTTGGGGCCTGTGAGATTTACGACTTTTGCAAGCTCACGGATAATCTGATATGAAGCGTGCAGGTTATCAAGATATGTCGTGTTGAAAGCGTTGACAATTTCGCGAGAGTGAATGTCGAGGGTGATTACCCGAGTGACATGCTTGAGCTCGTAGATGTGGCAGAGGAGAGCGGCTGTAAGACCTTCCCGACTCTTCTTTTTGTGCTGGCGGCTGTATGGGAAAGCAGGAAGAACCAGCGTGATTGATTTTGCGCCCGCCTGCTGGACGGCATCGATTGTAACGAGAAGGGTCATAACATGGTCGTTCACAGAGAAATTGACCATGTTCTTGCCGCCGTTCATCGGAATCGGCTCGTGATTTTCAGCATCCTGGAAGATGTAAATATCCTTTCCGCGAACGCAGTCCAAAAGCTCGGCCTTGACCTCACCGTTCGCAAACCAGGTGAACTGGGTGTTGATTTTAAAGACCGGCGGACGATATTTGTCGGTCTGACCGCGCACCACCAGATCAGAAGTGGCAAGGTCGTTTCGGAAATTGATATCCTGTACCAATTTGTCCTTTTCAAGATTGTATCGTTTTGAAATAACATCACTCTTAAGAGCAAAACGATGTTTGTACATGTGGCGTAAATGTGCGATAACCTCGTCAGCAAAAACGGCTCCACCCGGACAAGCAACAACACCAAGATTGGTTGGTTCAGAATAAGGCATTTTAATCTCCCAAAAA
The DNA here is from genome assembly GCA_017468745.1 of Treponema sp. Lineage (GTDB taxonomy): Bacteria > Spirochaetota > Spirochaetia > Treponematales > Treponemataceae > Treponema_D. The sequence continues at coordinate 12,033 of JAFUHS010000181.1, forward strand.
TTCGATTGTTTATTTTATCTCTTTAAGGAAGTGTGGTCAATAAACAAGGCAAAATACTTGAAAATATTGTACTTTATCGCGGATAGTGACGGGCTTGTCTTTATCTAAAGTAAAAATTCTGCTAGAATACATGTCATGAAAATGACTTTAATGGGGACCGGAACAAGCCACGGAGTTCCAGTCATCGGCTGCACCTGCCCAGTATGCACATCTTCTGACACTCACAACACAAGGCTTCGCTGCAGCGCCCTGGTCGAATATGAAAACCAGCACTTTCTCATTGATGTGGGGCCGGATTTCAGAACTCAGGCGCTCAAATACAAAATCTGCCGCCTTGACGCCGTTTTCATCACACATTCCCATGCGGATCACCTTCACGGAATCGACGACCTGCGCATTTTCAGCCACAAAAACTCTTTCGCCATGAGCCGTGACCGACAGATTCTCGAAAAATATCCCGAAACCAGCGGAGAAGGCCTGCCAGTCTACACCAGCGAGCGCACCAAGGGCTACATTCACCAGCGATTCCCCTACATTTTCGTAGATCATGATAAAGGAGGCGGAATTCCAAAGCTCCACCTCATTCCAATCGACCAGAATACCAGTGAAAATCCTCTTTTACTCGGTGAGGAAGAAAAAATCCAGGTCGTGCAAATTCCCATGCTGCACGGAAATCACCACACCAACGGTTATGTTTTCAGCTACGGGCAGAATGATACAAAAAAAGGAATCGCCTACCTCACCGACTGCAATTTCATAAGTGATGAGTCAATTTCTGAAGTCATAAAGGCCGGCGGTCAGATTGAGCATCTTGTAATCGACGCGCTGAGGGAAAAGGAACATTCAAGCCACTGTAATTTTTTGCAGGCTCTGGCCTATGCCGAGAGAATCGGAGCAAAGCACACCTGGTTCACCCATATCACCCACGACATGAGCCACGAGCAGATTCAAAATTACATAAATGAAAAGCTCCCTGATTTTCCCCGTCTCAGCAAAATCGTAAGCGAAGGCGGAAGCGTCTCCCCTGCCTATGACGGTCTTGTCCTTGAAGCATAATGCTGCGCCCGCCGTGTAGTGGTGGCAGAGCCAGTCGCGCCCTTTAAGCGAAGCGTGGGCAGCGACCGAGGGTTACCGAGCCACGGAAGGGCGGTTGACACTTGATTGCGCCATAAAAATTCACGGATTTTGGCTCTTTCATATTGACAGTATAGAGCGTTTTTCATATACTGTTTGAACTTAATTTGTATTCAATTTTTAGGTAGGTATAAATCATGTCTAGAGTTTGTGATATCTGCGGAAAAGGTTCTC
>JAFUHS010000182.1 GCA_017468745.1 Treponema sp.
AATCCGCGATACTACAGAGGGCGGAGACTTACTGGGCGAGGTAATCGATGTCTTTGAGCTGAAGAATGTTCTGGAGCATTCCCTCACAAAATTGAGCAAGGGCGAGATTCAGCGGGTTCTGCTGGCTTTCGGAATTTTGTACGGCAGCGCATCCCTCTTCATGGACGAGCCGCTTTTTGCCCTGGAAAATTACCAGAAAGAAAATGCCCTCGCTTACCTAAAGGAATTCGTTCACAAGACCGGAACGACGATTTACATTTCAATGCACGAGCTTGATTTGACCAAAAAATACGCTGACACGGTTCTGCTTTTCTATCCAAACCGCGACATGGCCCTCGGCACTCCCGAAGAAGTCCTCACCCGCGACGATGTAGAAAAGGCTTATGGTGTTCCGTATGCCATGCTTAAAGACCACGAAAATCTGAGCCGCGAATACCTCAACTCTCTGAGCCAGAAAAAACAAGAAAAATAGGCGCAAATTAAGCGGCTGCGGGCTTTCCGTGGTTCCGCGCTAACCGCGCTCCATTCAGCGTAAGCCATGCTGCACATGACTTACGCTGAACGCTACGCGCCACTACAATCCCGTGCGGTAATTTACTGGATTTGTCTGGGGAATGAAATGGCATTGTCATTATTGGTCTTGATCCAACAACCTATCTTAAATCCTTAATGTCTGCACCAAGAGTTTTTAGGATTTCCTCGACAGTTTCTTTTGATATTCCAATAATTTTTAGTGTGATAATTCTTTTGCTTACGTCGCTTCCATCAGCTGTGATTACAGAGACGATTTTGCCCTGTGCATCAGCGATTGCCTTACTGATTTTTGCAAGTTCGCCTGGATTATCGCTTACTTCGACTTCTGCACGAACACCTTCGTATCTGAATCCGAACATGTCAACAACAGCTCTGAAAAGATCGGTTTTTGTAAGGATTCCCGAAAGAACTTCGCCGTCCATGACAATCAGGCTTGAAATCCCCTTCTCGGACATGATTTTTGCGGCTTCCTCAATCGTTGCATCCTTTTGAATTGTAATCGGCTGCTTTTTCATCACTTTTTCGACAGTGATTTTTGAAAGAAGATAGCTTAGTTCGTAAATATCGAGCGTAGTCGCATTTGAAGGCATGGTTTTCTTTAAATCAGTCTTCGTAATCACGCCGATTAGCTTGCCAGAATCATCGAGGACAGGAACTTTTGTAATCTGTTCCCTGTCCATCATGTTTTTGACATTTGCAATCAACTCTTTCGGGTTGGTATAAATCGGGTTTTTGGTCATGAAATCTCGTACAATCATAGATTCCTCCTGTTTCTATCCCATATATGATACCACACATTTTAGGATTTCAATAGGAATTTTTCATGCCAACAGCCATTTCCACATGGGAAGAACACTTACGCTTATGCCGTTGTAGTCAAGTTCTGCTTCTTCGCTGTTGCTTAAAATCAGGCACTGTGCTTCTGGAATGAACTTCCGTAATTTTGCAAACGCATTAAGTTCACGTTCTTTTGTATCAAGATTATCCAGTGCGTTGTAACAAACCTGAATCGCAAGATTTTGCTCAGGCACATAAAAGTCTATCTCAACATTGCTTTCAAAATAATAGACATTTTCCGTTCCGTATCTTCGAATCAATTCAACGGCAACAAGATTTTCGAGCTGTGCTGTCTCTGAATTTATCGTAAGAAGCCCGAGCAGTCCTGTGTCCATAAAATAGTATTTTGGAGCAGTTTCTTTTTCCACAAGTTTTGCCGCATAATTTTGAATCGAAAACAACAGGTACGCATCAGTAACATAGCCGATGTAATTGATTACGGTCTGTTTTCCGATTGCAGAGCCTGCACTTTTCAGGATATTTGTAAGCCGTGAGAAAGAAAGAGCGTTCATAACAGATTCCGCGACTTTTTTCAGAATCAAACGAAGTGCAAAATCATTGGAAATGCTGTTTCTTGTGATAATGTCGCCGACATAAATCGTCTGATAAATGCTGCCCAAATATTCGCGTTTGTTTCGGATTTCTGTAAGCTCCGGGAAAGCTCCGTATTTCACATACTGCTCATAAATCTTGAAAACATCAGCCTTATCAGAAGTGCTCATTGCCCTTGTGTAATCATTTTCTTTTCCAAGTGCACGGAGATACTCTGAAAACGAATACGGAAAAATCTGCACGACCATAAACCTTCCGCCAAGAGTTGATGCAATTTCACGGCTCAGCATTTTACTGTTGCTTCCCGTAATGTTGACCCGGTATTTCATATCCGCAAGCCGCCGCACGAACTTTTCCCAGCCTGCGACATTGTGAATCTCGTCCAAAAAGATATAAGGCTTTTTATCTTTGCCGGCCATTTCAAGACCGATTTCGAGCATTGTGTTCAAATCCGCAGTTTCCGTTTCCAAAAGCCGCTCGTCCTCAAAATTTACATAAAGGATCTCGTTAAGAGACACGCCGGATTCCTGAAGTTTTTTTATCTGCTGATAGAGCATGTATGACTTCCCTGTTCGTCTTATTCCGACAAAGCAATAATTGACATTTTCTTCCAGCTCATAGGCACGCAGAATTCCAGGATTGGAGAGATACATTTCTTTCTGGTCGATGAGTATTTCTTTTATAAAATCTCTGTTCATAGAAGGCCCCTTGTCTTACCGACAAGACAATTATAAGCCATTTTTGTTCTATGCACAAGACAATTATAAGCGGTTTTTGTTCTATCGATAAGACAAAACTTATATTTTTTTTCTTATATGCAAGACAATATTTGTATGTTTTTGTTCTGTATGTAAGACAAAAATACCGTGGCAGTTACTTCACCCGTGCGTTAACGCACTAAAAACCTGTGCGTTCACACTAACACTATCTTTTTGAAATCTGATATTTTTCTTAGAAAAGGGCGTATGCCTTTTAAAACAAACTACAAAGAGGTTTTCTTATGAAAAAGATTTTCAAAACATTGGCTGTGCTTGCGGCGGTAGCAGCACTGGGATTCGGATTTGTTTCTTGTGGAGATCCAGAGGATGACAATAACGGAAATTCTGGAAGCGGCTCAATTCCAACAGAAGGAATTGCAGCGAGTTTTAAGGATGTGGAT
>JAFUHS010000183.1 GCA_017468745.1 Treponema sp.
CCTGCCAATTGGTGAAATCACCGGCAAGCAGTACCTCCGTTGCGCGAGGGTTTCCGTAGAAGAAGGTTGCCTCCACGGAGCCGTCGTCCAGTTTCTTGGCCGTGATGTCCGCGAACACCATCGCGGAGCAGGCGGCCAGGACCGAGATGAAACTGATTACTTTTTTCATCTTTTCCTCCATTTTGTTATGCACACCGCCTTCCCTCTTTTTTTGTTAGACAGAATCCCCCTTATAGAAAGCAAGCATGTGCTGTGAGGGCTGGCAGACTGACATCCAGTTTTATGCGCAAGACTCCGCATAGCTTCACGGGGAGGACTGGGCATGGCAAAAAAAACAAAGCATTCGTTTTGTCGGTGTGGAAAAATCCGCCATGCAGTGCTATAATGTTCGCATGGAAGTAATGGAAGAGCGATTTTTGCCGATTGGCATTCAGGATTTTGAGGATTTGCGCAGGCGCGGTTGCATCTATGTGGATAAGACGGCGTTTGTGTACAAGCTTGCCCGCGAGGGAAAGCCGTACTTTTTGAGCCGCCCGCGCCGCTTCGGGAAGAGCCTCTTTCTTTCGACGCTGGAGTATTATTTTCTCGGCAAGAAGGACTTGTTCGAGGGGCTTGCGATTGCTGAGAAAGAAAGGGAGTGGGCGGAATATCCTGTGCTTAAAATCAGCTTTGGCGTAGACAACTATCCTGATTTGGAGAGTCTGAAATCCGCAGAAAATTTAATCCTTTCAAGATATGAAAAAATCTATGGAATTGAAGTGCCAGATTCTCGCTCTGCGCCAAGATTGTCCAACATTATCACTGCCGCCTATGAACAGACCGGCAAGCAGGTCGTAATCCTCATAGACGAGTACGACAAGCCGATTCTCGACGCGCTTTACACCGACTACGAGGAGCAGAACAGGCAGGAGCTCCGCGCCTTCTACAGTCCGCTCAAAGACTCGGACAAATACATCCGCTTTCTGTTCATAACGGGAATCACGAAGGTGAGCCATGTAAATATTTTTAGCGGGCTGAACCAGCTGAACGACATAAGCACCGACAGAGCCTATTCCTCAATCTGCGGAATTTCCGAGAGCGAGCTTGATAAATATTTTGCGCCTGAGATTAGGGAGCTTGCGAAAGAGCAGGAAATGACTTTTCCCGAAGCAAAGGCAAAACTTGCCTACATGTATGACGGCTATCATTTTTCATATAATTCCGAGGGCGTTTACAACCCGTTCTGCCTTTTAAAATGCCTGAGCGCAAAGGATTTCGGCTCGTACTGGTTTGAGAGCGGAACTCCGTCCTTCCTTGTGAAGGCGTTGCAGAACCAGCCCGTGGAGCTTACGAATTTTGTGAACGGCAGGCTCGTTGAGGACAAGCAGTTCAAGAACTACGACCCCGACAGCAAGAACATGCTCCCCGTGGTCTACCAGAGCGGCTATCTGACGATAAAAGATTTTGAGAAGGACACAAGGCTCTACACGCTGGACTTCCCGAACAGGGAGATAGAGAGCGAATTCCTTGATGTCTTGCTGAACAAGTTCGTGACCGTGCCGTATGACGACATCGGGCTTGAAATAAACAACCTTCGGATTGCCCTGCGCAACAAAAATGTTGACCAAGCCTTGTCAATCATAAAGTCAGCCATCGCAGACCTGCCAACAATCGTCAAGAAGGATATGTGCGAGAACTACTACGAGTCGGTGACGCACCTGATGTTCCGAATGACGGGCTACCGTGTTGTCTCCGAGCTGCAGAATGTAGCGGGGCGGAGCGATGTGGTCGTCGCGACGAAGGACAGCGTTTTTATTTTTGAGCTGAAGATGGACAAAGGAAAGCCGTTTGAGGAAGTCGCCGACACCGCGCTTGCCCAAATCAGCGCGAACGGCTATGCGGACAGGTTCGCAGTGAGTGGGAAGCGGATGCTAAAAGTTGGCGTGGTCTTTTCGAGCAAGGGCGAGGGAATGCTCGGGTGGAAGACCGCTTGATTCCGGCTCTTGAACATAAAAGCAAAAAAATGGGTCTGCCGCCTATAACAGCCAGCCACAAGCTGGCGTATTTTTTATAACAGTGTTACAGAAACTATGCTGCCCCTACGGTGATTGAGCTTGACAGGGATAAATACTCCGTCACCGTTATTTTACAAGGTCATTTTTTCTATAACAGATTATTCTAAACTGCCGGTTTGCCGTGAACAAGCATGCCGTTTTTATAAAAAATCCCCCGCCGCGCATTGTTTATTGAAGTGCACCCCTAAAGTTGGACAAATAAAGTTCACTTTAGGAGGTGCATTTTTTATGTCCAAATACTCAAAAGAGTTCAAATTAAAGATTGTCTTAGACTATATTGAAAAACATATAAGTCCAAGACAACAGGAAAA
>JAFUHS010000184.1 GCA_017468745.1 Treponema sp.
GCATATTCTGCCGTGAGGGCAATGTCCGTGACTTTCATCAGGGGATTTCCCGGAGTCTCGACGAAGATGATTTTCGTGTTCTCTTTTTTTGCTGATTTTATGTTCTCAATGTCCGAAGTGTCTGCATAACTCGTCTCAAATCCCAGTTTTTGCCCGATGGTGTTTAAAAATCGCTCCGTGCCGCCATAAAGGTCGTCCGAGCAGATGACATGAAAGACCTGACCTTTTTTTTCGTTCAGGATGATTGCGTCGAAAAGCGCTGTGATTGCCGCAAGCCCGCAGTTAAAGGCAAAGCCGAATTCCGCTCCGTCCAGACTTGCGACGAGTTTTTCAAGATGGTCTCTCGTCGGGTTTTTGAGCCGGGAATAGTCGTAGCCCGTGGATTTTCCCAGTTCCGGGTGGGCGAATGTCGCTGACTGGTAGATGGGAAGGGCGATTGCTCCGGTTTTATCGTTTGCCTCGTAATCAGGTTTCCCCGTGACACAAAGAGTGTCGATTTTGTATTCTGCCATTTAATATCTCCAGAATGCCCGCATGAATGCGGGATAAATGTGTGCGAATCATCGTTAGATGCAATAGTCGTAACCGTTGAACTGACGGTTTTTTTCAGCGATATGCTCCAGTGTGCTTGAATCCACGAAAGTGTTGATTACATCGTTGAATTCTTTCCAAAAATCATCGTTGCCCACGGAACTGAGAGTGTTTGATTCGCTCAGACTGCGGGGATTTAAATCTCCTTCCATTGCCCGCAAAATCTCGCCTACGGTGTAGTCCTCTGCCTTTTTTGCCAGCTTGTAGCCGCCGTTGTTTCCCCTGAGACCGATTACAAGCCCTGACTTACTGAGCTGAATCAGAATCTGCTCCAGATATTTTGTGGAAAGATTATGACGATGGGAAAGAAGCTTAAGGGGAATGAATTTGTCCTGCTCGCTTTCGGCAAGTTCCGTCATGATGAGAAGCGCGTACTGTCCTTTTGTCGAAATTTTTAGCATTTGATTCTTCCTGTTGAAAAAGTAAAACCTATTGATTAACTAGGTTGATTATAACACGGAAATACCTAGCTAATCAATAGGTAGTTTTTTTTTATTTATACATGTTCGTTGAAAGATACTTGAAAGCGTTGTCGGCCAGAATCACGATAATGTTCTTGCCCTTTGCCTCAGGGCGTTTTGCAATCTGGGTTGCCGTCCAAAGAGCCGCACCCGCCGACTGTCCCACGAAAAATCCTTCCTGTTGGACGAGTTTTCGGCCTGTCTCATAAGCATCTTCCGCGATGACATCGATACATTCGTCGTATTTTGTGTCAAAGCTGGTGAAAAGGGGCGGGTAGTTTTCTTTTGGAACGCCGTCAAAATTCAGAACGCCGTCGATTGTGTTCCGCTCAGGGAATTTGGGATTTTTCTTTGACTGCTCCGCTGGCTGCGCGCCGATGATTTTTACATTCGGATTTTTCTCACGGAAATATTTTGAGAGTCCCGAAAGGGTGCCGCCTGTTCCCACCAGCTGAACCACATAATCCACCTTGCCGCCGGTTGCCTCCCAGATTTCAGGACCGGTGGACTTAACATGAGCCAGGGAATTGTTGATGTCAGCGCACTGATTCAGGTAATACCAGCCCTTTGAGGCCGCAAAATCCTTGAAGAGTTTTTCAAGCGCAGTCATGGTAAGGCCGTTTTTAAGAAGCTCGGGGAAGCCCGGAACATCCGTTACCTGCAAAAGCTCTGCTCCCAGGGCTTTAAGAATCTGTGAGCGTTCCTGAGAGACTAAAGGCTGGATTACCGCCACGAATTTGTAGCCCTTGGCGTTGGCAAAAGTCGCCTCGCCAATTCCTGTGTTGCCGCTGGTGTAGTCGATTAAATTCATTACAGGCCTTATGTCGCCCCGCTTTTCAGTCTCTTCGATGATATTGAGGGCTGCCCGGTCTTTTACGCTTCCAGACGGATTGAAATACTCGAATTTTCCAAGAATGTTGGCTTCAAGTTTTTCTGATTTTTCGTATCTGTGAAGACGAACGAGAGGTGTGTTTCCTACGAGTTCTGTAATTGAATCATAAATTTTTGCCATAGTTTTATTCTCCTATAAAATTTCTTTTTTGATTTTTAGTTAAAATAATTGTACTCAATCAGTTCGATGAGATTTTCATTTTTTTCTGCAGCCGCCAGCGAAAGAAGGCTCCATGCGTTTCCCTCGCTTCCGATGTAAAGGCCAGTGTAAGAGTGAACGTCTGTGGGAATCGTTCTCCACCAAGCCCCGCTCCACCTGCGGATTTTTTTCTGATGGTAGATGTCGCCATCTGCGTCCGGCACAAAGGACTGGCCAACCACGGTTTTTGCCGCCCTTTTTGCGTATTCCAGAAATTCCGGATTTTTCGTGAGCTTGTAAACCGAAACAAAATGCTCCAAAAGCCCCGGAGTTCCGCAGCACAAGGCCTGACTCTGCCAATAGCCCCGGCTGAAAATCTCCGGCGCGCCCGCTTTGATGATTCCCCGGCTCAGGCGAAGAACCCAGTCAAGGAATTCTTTTTCGCCCGTGATTTTGTAGAGCAGGTGGAAGAGAAGCGAAGTTCCGGCAGGTCCGTGGCAAGTGCTGAGGTAATAGAATTCTGTTGAAGGACCGCGCTCAAGGCTGTCAAGATAGGGAACCAGAACCGCATTTTCGTCTCCCACGGCGATTCCTTCTATATATTTTGCAGCTTCCTTTGCCGCTTCAAGGAATTTTTCGTCCTTTGAGATTTTGTAGAGGATTGCAAAAATCCAACCCACTCCGCTTGTTCCGTGGGCATTGTTTACCCAGAAAACATCTTTGGGGAAGTCTATAATGGTCAAGTCAACCACATTCCAGTATTTTCCGCCATTGGGAGCGCTCTTTCCCTTGCTCAAAAGGAAGTTCCCGAAACTTACGGCCGCTTCCAGATATTTTTTGTCGCCTGTCAGCTTGTAAATGTCCGCAAGATATGTGACAAAGCCCGCGTCTCCGCACAGATCGTTCTGCTCGCTCCAGTAAATGCCTTCGTCAGATTTTTTTGCGGCAGAAAGCAGATCGTCAGCCACTTTTACGGCATAGTTTTTATATTCATCATTTTGGGTCAATTCGTAGAGCTTGATGATGAAATATCCGCCGCCAGTGGGGCCGTTGTAGTAGCCCGCCGCCCAGCCCGGCATATTCTTTACATGAACGAGTTTTGAGCCGCTTGCCTTTGAGTTCAGCGTTCGCTCATAAAAAGACACGCCTTCATCAGTCTCGATGATTTCCTTTGCCGCAGACTTTGCTTCTTCAAGATATTCTTCATTTTTTGTCGCCTGATACAAGCGAAGATAGAAAAGACCTACGCCGGCAGAGCCTCCGTATAAAGATTTTGGAGTGAGCATGGGGTAATCGGTGAAATCTTCTTTTGAGTCAGGACTTTGATTCCAGGTTTTACCGAATTTGCTGATTTGTCCGGTGGTTTTAATCCATGATGCTGTCTGCTGTGCGTATTCAACGAAATCACTTGCAGTCGGCTCCTTAAAAAGTAAATTTTCTGACATAATGCGTCTCCCTGTTATTTAATAATAGATTTAAGCTATAGCAGTTATAAATAATTTATATACCCTATAAACCTAGTATGTCAATAGGTAGCGAGCGTTAAAAAAACGCTTGAGAAGCGTTTTTAGCGAGTCTCGGTGAGAGCTGTGCTCGAACCGCGGAAGCGAGCGTTAAAAAAACGCTTGAGAAGCGTTTTTAGCGAGTCTCGGTGAGAGCTGTGCTCGAACCGCGGAAGCGAGCGTAAAAGAAACTCACGAGGGGAGTTTCTCCACTTCGTTACGAGCGAGTCTCGGAAAAATCTATGATTTTTCCGCAGAAAAGAGTA
>JAFUHS010000185.1 GCA_017468745.1 Treponema sp.
AAACAGATGCAAATTTACTTGCGGAAATAGCGCAGTGGTAGCGCGTCACCTTGCCAAGGTGGATGTCGCGGGTTCGAATCCCGTTTTCCGCTCTAAAGCGAGCGATTTAGATTTTCATCTGAATCGCTTTTTTTATTTCAGTTTAAGGGGAAACCAGAGTGAAAGTTACCAAAGAAATCGAAAAATTGGAGCACTCAGCAGCAAAACTCACAGTTACGGTTGCAAAAAAGGATGTCGCAGACAGCTATTCAGAGACATTGGGCAAATACACAAAACAGGTTCAGATTCCTGGCTTCCGAAAGGGTCATGTTCCGGCATCTGTGCTTGAGCGCAAATACGGCGAGCAGATTAAAATGGAAGCTGCCTCAGACCTTATCGACAAATCATTGAACGAAATCTTCTCTGATGAAAAAGAGACAGAGAACCGCCCTCTTCCTTATGCGCAGCCTGTCCTTGAGAAAATGCCTGAGTTCGACATTTCAAAAGATTTCGTCTATACAGTAACTTACGATGTCTTCCCGAAAGTTGATTTAAAAGGCTTTGACTTCAAGTCAGTCACAATCAAAGAGCCTCAGGTAACTGTCGGCGATGAGGAACTCAACGAAGAGCTCAAAGGCATTCAGGAGCGCAACGCAGTCGTAATCGACAAAAAAGATGACGAGAAGGCCGAAAAAGACAATATCGTCACAATTTCTATCGTTGAAAAAGACGAAAACGGTGCGGAAATCGCCTCTACAAAACGAGAGGATTTCACTTTCACTCTTGGAACTGCCGAGAATGTTTACAAAATCGACGATGATATCATCGGAATGAAAAAAGGTGACTCAAAAGAAGTCACTAAAAAATACGGCAAGGATGAAAAGGACGAGGCTCTCAAAGGTCAGACTAAAAAATATTCTGTCACAGTCAAGCAGATTAAAGTCCGCAATCTCCCTGCCCTCGACGACGAGCTTGCACAGGATGTCAACGAGAAATTCAAGACTCTCGATGACCTCAAAAAAGACATCATGCACAATCTTGAGAACGCAAAGACAAACAAAATCAACGAAATCAAGACAAACGACCTGCTCTCTCAGCTTGTCGAAAAGAATCCCTTTGAGATTCCGGCCAGCATGCTCAACGCTGAGCTTGACGGCCGCTGGAGAATGATGGCCCAGCAGTTCCAGACAAGTGTCGAGGAATTGGACAAAATGATTGCTGCCTCAGGCCAGAAAAAGGAAGACATGCTCAAAGAATGGACCGGGGACGCTGAGAAGATGCTCAAGAGCCGCATTATCGTTGACAATCTCATGAAGGAAAAGAACATTTCTGTCACTCCGGAAGAAATTGAATCTGAGTACCAGAAAATCGCTGACGCAAACGGCATTTCTGTGGATGAAGTCAAACAGCACTATGCCGATCCCCGCTCAAAGGAATATCTTATTGACGAAGCAAAAGAACAGAAGCTCTACAAAGCTATTTTCGCAGAAGCTAAGGTTACTAAGGGCGACAAAATTTCTTTCAAAGAATTGTTTAACTTGAAATAATCAGATAACTCCGATTTAAAGCGGAATGTTCCAAATTAGTTCGGAAACATTCCGTTTTTTTTTGGATTTTTTGAAAAAATTCATTATATTTATTACAGAGACTTTTATCCTGCTGATTTCAGACAGTGTCAAACTTCAGCAGAAAGAGGAATGAGGGAAAGATGAACGAACAGATGAACAATTACATGCCAAGCGTAATCGAACGAAGCGGAAACGGAGAGCGATTCTACGACATTTATTCGCGGCTTTTAAAAGACCGCATTATTTTCGTTGACGGAGAAATCAACGACCTGAATGCGGACTTAGTTGTAGCTCAAATTCTTTTTCTCGAATCTGAAAATCCTGACAAGGACATCAGCATTTACATCAACTCACCGGGCGGAAGCGTTACAGCGGGTCTTGCCATTTACGATGCCATGCAGTATGTAAAATGCGACATTCAGACAATCTGTATCGGGCAGGCAGCCAGCATGGGAGCTATTCTTCTTGCAGGCGGCACAAAGGGAAAACGATTTGCCCTTCCCTCTTGCCGCGTAATGATTCATCAGCCACGGGGCGGAGTTCAGGGACAGGAAAGCGACATCGCCGTTCAGGCAAAAGAAATCATGCGTCTCAAAAAACTTTCTATTAAATATCTTGCGGAAAAATGCGGCAAGTCAGAAGAAGAAATAGCAAAAGATATGGAGCGTGACTTTTTCATGAGCGCAGAAGAAGCTCTTTCTTACGGAATCGTTGATAAAGTCATGCCATCTCGTGCATCGGAGGCTAAATAATGCGTGGATTCAGAAGTGATGTTCAGTATTGTTCATTCTGTGGCAAACCTGGAGATGAAAAGCGGCATCTTGTAGCCGCCCCTTCAAATAATATTTTTATTTGTGATAAATGTATCGCAGTTTGTGAGGGCATAGTCGCCCAAAAAGAAAAATCTGTTGACCCGATTGACATGACAGATGTTCCCTCTCCAAAAGAATTCAAGGAATACCTCGATGAATATGTTATCGGTCAGGATTATGCAAAAAAAGCCCTTTCTGTCGCAGTCTACAACCACTACAAGAGGATGTCAAAGCTCGACACAATCAAAAGAGACGATGATGTCAAAATCGAAAAATCAAATGTCCTGCTGATTGGTCCTACAGGTTCCGGTAAAACCCTGCTTGCAAAAACCCTGGCAGAAAAACTCAAGGTTCCTTTTGCGATTGCAGATGCCACTACCCTTACAGAAGCCGGTTATGTCGGTGAGGATGTAGAGAATGTCCTTCTGAAGCTGATTAATGCCGCAGACGGAAACATTGCCGCCGCAGAACGGGGAATCATCTTCATTGACGAAATCGATAAAATCGGACGAAAGAGCGAGAACACCTCAATCACCCGCGATGTATCAGGCGAAGGCGTTCAGCAGGCTCTTCTTAAAATCATCGAAGGCACTCAGGCTTCTGTTCCGCCGCAGGGAGGCCGCAAACATCCGAATCAGGAAATGCTTCAGATTGACACATCGAATATTCTCTTCATTCTGGGCGGGGCTTTCGTTGGTCTGGATAAAATCATCGAGCAGAGAATCGCATCTCACTCACTGGGCTTCGGCTCAAATGTAGGAACGATGAACGAAACAGAGAGGATGGAGCTCTTGAATCAGTGTACTCCTGACGACCTCGTAAAATTCGGAATCATTCCGGAGCTTATCGGTCGTATGCCTATTTCCGTAGCCCTTAAAGAGCTTACAAAGGCAGACCTTACCCGCATCCTCACAGAGCCGAAAAACGCAATTACAAAGCAGTTCAAGGCTTCATTCGAAATGGATGATCTGGATTTGGACTTCACGGCAGATGCACTTGACGAAATCGCAGAGACGGCAATCAAGCAGAAGACCGGTGCCAGAGGTCTCCGCTCAATCGTCGAAAAACTGCTCATGGATTTGATGTACGAGGCTCCAAGCATCAAGGGTAAAAAACATCTCACGGTTACAAAAGAGATTGTCTTGGGAAAAGAAAAACCCAACCTGGAGCAGCTGTTGATTACACAGCAGACAGCGTAAGGAAAGCCTTGTAGGCCTTGTAGGCCTGCTCAATGTCGTCCTTTGCGGTTATTTCCCAGGGGGCGTGCATTGAGAGAACTGAAACGCCTGCATCAAGCACATTCATTCCGTATTTTGCCGCCAGGTAGGCGATTGTGCCGCCACCGCCCTGGTCGACTTTTCCAAGCTCAGCCATCTGATACTTTACTTCCGCTTTATCAAGCAAATCACGCAGGCGGGCGATGAACTCAGGATTCGCGTCGCTTGCCCCGCTTTTTCCCCTGCTTCCAGTGTATTTATTGAAGACGATTCCGCCGTTAAGGAAACTTGCGTTGGCACGGTCAAACAAATCGCCGTTCATCGGGTCATAGGCCGCGTTCACATCGCTGGAGAGCATGTTGCAGGCGGCAAGGCAGCGGCGGAGAGAAAGCTCAGAATAGCCCTCCGGCAGACGGGCAATGACCTCGGCAAGAGCATTCTCAAAGAAGTGGCTTCCCATGCCAGTAGCTCCCACCGAGCCGATTTCTTCTTTATCGACACAGAGACAGCAGTTAGTCCGGCTTCCAGCCTTGCTTTCGATTAAGGCTCGGGCTGAGGTGTAGGCGCAGCTTCGGTCGTCCTGACCATAACCAAGGATGAGGGAGCGGTCAAAGCCAAGGTCGCGGGCTTTTCCAGCCGGAACGATTTCAAGCTCTGCTGAGCCAAAATCAGCCTCTTCGATACCGTATTTTTCTTTGAGAATGGTAAGAATCGCCTTTTTAGCTGTGATTTTGTCTTTTTTACCCTCTGATTTTTCATCATCATCTTTAGAAGGAGCTGAGCTTCCAAGAATCAGGTCAAGGCTTTCACCGGGAATGAAATCGCTGGCAGTCTCTTTCATCTGCTTTTGGGCAAGATGGGGCAAAATATCCGAGATGCAGAAAACCGGGTCTTCTTCGCTCTCACCAACGCAGACATTCACTACCGAGCCGTCTTTTTTGCAGACTACGCCGTGAATGGCGAGGGGAAGAGTAACCCACTGGTATTTTTTGATTCCGCCGTAGTAATGGGTGTTGAGGTAAACGAGGAAATCCTTTTCGTAGATTGGATTTTGCTTTACATCAAGGCGGGGTGAATCGATATGGGCACCGAGAATGTTCATTCCCTTTTCGATTGACTCGCTTCCAAGAACAAAAAGTGCGATTGCCTTGTTCATCTTCTGAACATAGACCTTATCCCCGGCTTTGAGGGAAGCACATTCGTAAACATTGCGAAAACCAGCCTTTTCTGCCCAGGAAATCAAGGCTGAGACACACTCGCGCTCAGTCTTGCCATTATCCAAGAATGATTTGTAATCAGTAATGAGAGATTCGTTTTTCATGGGGATATTATAGAACAAATATGAAAATGTGAAAAGTTAAAAATTATACTATTGACTTAAACATGAATAGTAGTTATAATCTAAGTATATAAAAGGCATCACTGCCACTGATATAAACCGTATTCGTTTTCTGCTGTCCATTCACAGAAAGCTCAACAAAAAAGGAGTATCCGCTTATGTCAACGACAAAAAAAGAAATCACAGTTCCAAAAAATGTTTTTCAAGAGTGTTTCCATCTTTACAATGATGTGCTTACCTATTCAAAGCAAAAAAATTTAGAGCAGCTTATTTTTCACGCTTACATCGCAGGAACAAAGCACAAGGAAAACTCTGGGGAAGAATAAAAAACAGCTGAAATTGAAGGCTGTCTCAAAATCAGCTGCGCTAAAATCAAAAATATTATTCTCTCTTAAAAAAGTCATAGAACCGCGTCCAAAAACTGCCTGAGTCGGGGACTCTTAGGAGTATCAAAAATTTCTGACGGAGTCCCCTCTTCCTCGATGACACCGGCATTCATAAAAAGAATCCGGCTGGCAACTTCACGGGCAAAGCCCATCTCATGAGTGACCACAATCATGGTCAACCCCTGATCAGCAAGTTCCTTCATTAACTGGAGAACTTCCCCCACCATCTCCGGGTCGAGGGCACTGGTCGGCTCGTCAAAGAGAATGACATCAGGCTTCATGGCGAGGGAGCGGACGATTGCCACCCGCTGCTTTTGCCCGCCGCTTAAAGCCGATGGATAGGAATTGGCTTTGTCAGCCAGTCCGATTCTTTCAAGAAGCTCCACGGCAAGTTTCTCAGCCTCGTCTTTCGTCTGCAATTTGAGGGTAAGGGGAGCCAGGGTGATATTCTGCAAAATAGTAAGATGAGGAAAGAGGTTAAAATGCTGGAAGACCATGTTCATCTTCCGGCGGATTTTGTTGATGTCAGTCTTTTTGTCGGTAACGCTCTGTCCCTCAAATATAATCGAAGAGCCGGGAGCAGGAGTTTCAAGCCCATTCAGACATCGCAAAAAAGTCGATTTCCCTGAGCCGCTGGGGCCTATGATTACGACCTTTTCCCCCTTCTCTATTTTGGTTGAAATTCCTTTTAAAATGTGGAGTTTTCCGAATGAAATGTCCAGATTATTTACTTCTATCACTTTTTGCCATCCTTTTTTCGCAGAAAGCGAAGAATTTTGTTAGCCCAACCGTAAGACAAAGATAAATAAGGGCACAGGAAAGAAGAGGAATCCATGCGTTATAAGTCGCGTTGCGGATATTATCGCAGGTCTTCTGTAAATCCACGACAGCAATAAAGCTGGCCACTGAAGTCTCTTTGATAAGAGTGATAAATTCACTGGTGTAGGTCGGAAGCATGGTCTTAAAAGCCTGAGGGAGAATGATTTTTACAAGGGTCTGGGACCAAGACAGCCCCAAGGAGCGGCCGGCTTCCATTTGCCCCCTGTCAACGCCCAAAATTCCTGCACGGAAAATCTCGGTACAATAGGCTCCTGAGTTGATTCCAAAGGCAATGATGGCAACCAAAAGGGCATTACTCATTCCCAGAGGCGAGAAAATGACAAAGTAAAAAATCATCAGCTGGGTCGCCATAGGAATACCACGGATAATCGTAGTGTAAATCTCAGCAATTGTCTGCAAAATTTTTCTTCCTGAAAGCTTGAAAAGCGCGAAAATACAGCCCAAAACAGAGCCGATGAGAATAGCGCATAAAGCAATCAAAAGAGTCGTGCCAAGACCTGCAGGAATCAGCTTCCATCGGCCATGGCTTATCATGACATCAAAAAAAGACTGGAACATAGGAAATTATAATCTGCGACTTAAAGCTCGCTGGCGGAAAGAAGTCGAATCTTACCGTCAACAGGCATGAAGGCATCAATGAGTTTCTGGTAAGTGCCGTTTTCTTTAATCGTTTTTATAGTTTTGTTGATGGAATTTAAAAGTTCAGTGTTGCCCTTTTTAACAGCAATGGCATACTCATCGGTGAAGAAATTATCGTCAACGATTTTAAGTTCTGGACTGCGTCGGACAATCTCTTTTGCAGGAAGCTCGTCAAGGATAATGGCATCAATGGCTCCGTTTTTAAGGGCAAGGGATGCATCTATCCCTGTTTTAAAAGATTTTATGCTGGATTTTTCGATTTCGTCTGAAGCGTAAATTTCGCCAGTTGTCCCGGACTGAACGCCGATAGTTCTGGCTGTCAAGTCTTTTACGGAAAGGATAGAAGTGTCATCGCTACGGACGATAATAACCTGTTTTGAAGAATAATAGGCTTCGGAGAAGTCAACATTCTTGCGTCGTTCTTCAGTTGCAGTCATGCCTGCGGCGATAAAATCAATTGAGCCTGCCTGTAAGGCTGCGATAAGACCGTCAAAGCTCATATCAACGATTTTAAGTTCTTTACCGTAATCGCGGGCGATAAGATTGCTGACAGTGACATCAAAACCAACGATTTCACTTCCTTCTGTATACTCAAAGGGCGGAAATGCGGCATTAGTTCCCATTTTTAAAAGCTGATTATTCTTTGAACATGACGCAAAAAACATTATAGCAAGACCAAAAATAGTAAAAAGACTTTTCTTCATTTTTAAACCTCGGCTTATTTTATCATGCATTGAAACTTTCCTCAACACGGCATTAGAATAGATTCAAATGGCAGATAAAAATCAAGAATATCATCACAAACAGTTGACAAAATATCATCAAAAGTGATTTTTGATTTCTGATAATATTCTTTTAGAAGTACATTAATTGCACCAGCTATTTCGACAGGCTGTCTCCACTTTATTCAAAACTTCCGCCCTCAAGTAATCATACCTCAGCCGTTTTTCTTCTTTTGCAAAATGCACTTCCCTGAACTGCTCAGGATTATTTTCATAGCAGAGTTTTTCGTTCCCAAACTGCTCGCTGGTCAAATCAAACAGACACTTTCCGCCATCCGGCATCATAACCACATTGTAGCAATGAAAATTCTTTCCACCCTCTCTTGGGATTCCATACACTTTTCCGCCAAAAATATCCTGAGCAAGAAAAGCCGTAATCGAGCACTGCCCTAAAGTCTGATTTTCTTTACTCCACATTTCCCTCATCCGAGGAGCACAAGTCTTTTCACACCAAATTTCGCTCAGAATATCATAAAGATGCCTGGGATTTTCTATCTTTTCAAACGCCGAATCGAGAGGCCTGCAATCCGCCGTCTGCCATCCGTAAAATCTGTAAGTTTTCATATTTTTTTTCCTCCTTATATCATCAGCTACCACCACAAAAAGACTTCCACCTCACAAATCACAAGACGGCAGAAAAATCGTCCTACCGACTCTCAAAATAGCGGACAAAATAAAATGCTGACTGCACAAAATCAGCTACGAGAACGAGAAGAAAGAGAATCCAGATTTTTTCACCCTTACCTTCCGTGGCAGTGCTTGTATTTTTTTCCGCTGCCACAGGGGCATGGGTCATTTCTGCCGACTTTTGGAAAAGGAATTATGTTGGGGAAATTCTGATTTTGATCCAAAGGCGTTTGTGTAGAAAAAAAGCGTGATTCAGGAGACATCGTGCCGGACAAAGCATTTGGGCTTGAGCCGTAATTTACCCACAGGCGCGTTGAATTATGAAGTTCCTGATATATGCTGAGGAATTCCTGAGCTTTCTTTGGGGAAAGTTCTTCCATGAGCTCATACTCTTCATTCAAGATGTCAATCACCTGAGTTATCTTAAAGCCATCTTTGATGTAAAACATAATGTCCGCAAGGATTTCATCTGAATCTTCGTATTTTCCCCTTGCATTTTCAAGGAAATCTTTCATCCTGATGTAAAAAAGATTTTTATATTCTGCCTCATACTTTCCATGAGCATCAAACGCATCGTCCGTGCCAGGATTTTTAGAGTCCTCAAACCAGTTTAAAAGAGTTTCCTGGGAGGAAACTTCCAGAGTATAACCTTTTCTGTCGTCCAGGATTTCCTGAGCCTGACTTTCATCAAGCAGAATGTGAGAAAGAATGTTTTTTCTTTCATAAAAATTGTAAATGTCAATGTCCCGTGATGAGAATTTAAAAAACTCAATGATTTCTTCCCTTGACATTGGAAATTTTGGATAGGCTCTTTCCCAAAGAATTTTAAAATCGCGGACGGTTAAAACTCCGTAAATTGAAAGTAGCATATCCGCAAATTCCTTGTACTCATACATTGAGCCAAAAGGATCACTTCCGTCTTTTTGAATCAGCTTTGTAACTTCTTCATAAACCTCGTCTGGAATGACAAAAGTTTCTTCACCGTTTCTTTTGTCAAACTTGAACAAAAGTCCTTTTCGCAAAAATCCTTTTACAAGACCTGACTTCATTATGTACATAAAAATTTCAGCTTCATCATCACATTCTCTTGGGTCTGGAATATAAAGTGCCGCATTGCAAATGCCTGTTTCACTTTCCCGACAATTCAAATACTGCTGATAAAAATCAAAAGTCATTTCTTCATTATAGATTAAATGATTAGTGCAATTTTCTTTAATTAGTTTTTCGGTCGCTTCTACAAGCTCTGCCTTTTTAGAGGGAATCTTTGATTCATCCATGTTGTAACTGTAAAAGAAAGCCTTTAACTGTTCGATTGTGCAGAGCGAAAGAACCTGTGACAATTTTTTTGCAGGCTTTTTATGAATTCCAAGCTCATATTCCCCGATGTAGGGAAGCTTTTTTTTCCAATCTTCTTTTTCTGACATATTTTGTCTCCTATAAAAAGTCTAAATTATCTGTATAAAGCAAAACGGAAGAAAACACAAGTTGAAGTTACGAATTGCATTAAATTCCAAGTCAAGCTTGTCTGGGTTTGGTCGCGGGGCATTTTTATCTCACCTTGCTCATTTAAAGAACTCAACTGCCGGCACAACATCAACAATCATTCCGCCGTATGAAATCTTGTCTTTCTGATTCAAAGTCAAAAGGAGCGGCTTTACTCCGGGGAATTTTTTGCAGGTTTCTACAAGCCCTCTCACCTCGCGCTCTTTGTTTTCACTGGTAAGTTCATAACAGACTTGAACTGCATTTTCAGGTACAGAATCTTTTCCGTACAGAAAATCACATTCAAAGGCTGCTTCTGAATAATACCAGATGTTTTTCGTGCGACGACGAAGCTCTATAAAAACGGCATTCTCAAGCATGCGTCCAAAATCCTGATTTATTGAAAGGGTTACGTTCTGAATCATTCCCGTGTCAATGCAATAAACTTTTTTGGGATTTACAGTTTGAGCCTTTGATGAATAATTGAACTTGGGTACAAAAAAGAAAAGATAGCACTGTTCAAAAAAAGAAAGATATTCAAGAATTGTAGCCGTAGTCTTTAATCCCAGCTGGGCAGAAAGTTTTGAACCACTAATGAGATTTCCGCAGTTTGAAGCAAGATAAAGCGACAGAAGTTTTATGGAGCGGACATCTTTTATTCCATAGCGAACAACAACATCTCGCATCAATATATCTTCAAAAAGCCGCTTTAAGATTTCCGTCCGGTTGTAAATGAGATATTCGGGAAAGCCGCCGTATTTTAGAAAATCAGAAAAAGTTTTTACACTCTTCTTACACTTTTTTAAAAGGCAAAATTCCTCAAAACTGAAAGGAAAAAGCTCGTAATCCAGATGCCGTCCGGTAAGACGGCTTCCAAGTTCAGAACTTAAAAGAGATGCGTTTGAACCTGTCACCGTAACAAGATTTTTCTTTCTGAGCTGGGCATTTACAAAAACTTCCCAGCCATCTACAACCTGAATCTCATCAAAATAAACTGATTTTGTGCCATCATTTGCTTTTTGAAAACGCCCGATAGCTTCTTCAAGAATCGTAAAATCAGCCGAAGAAAAGCCATAGAGGGCAGGATCGTCAAAATTCAGATAGAAAGCATTTTTGCCATCTTTCAAAAAATCCTGATTCACCAAAGTGCTTTTTCCAGAACGACGGATTCCCGTTATAATCCGCGCAAACTGCGGCAAAGCAGGTTCGATAGCCGCAGAGACACGAGGAACAGAAAGCCTTTTATCAGAATCCAGGATTTCCTTTTTTTGCCGTTCTGATGTATTCAAGATTAATTCTATGTCTATCATAGTTTTATTGTAGTATTTAGTGACACTAAAAGCAAGTATTTAGTGAGAGTAAAGAGATGTTTTTAGTGGAAGTAAATACTTTTCTATGCGCTCTTGTATTCCAACACGATATTTGCACCACAGATAACCCGACTTTTGTAAGCGAGGGAGTTTTGAATAAGCCATGAGCGTTGAGCATGGGGCGGTCTCCTTTTTTAGTCCCATAAAAATAGATTTTGAATTTCCAATTTATTTCCACAATTATTGCAATAAAGTTTTGGAAGTTCTTCTTTATTATATCTTTTCATTTTTGTCTTACATTTTTGACAGTAATTGACTTTACTACAGGAGTCTTCTGTCTCATTCATGTAAGCGGAATATGAAATATTATGCCACCTATTGCACTTTGAGCAAATATATAAGCGCATTTCAGACAGGAATCCTATACCAAGATAGATTTCATATTCTTGTCCGCAAGATATGCATTTATATTTTCCTCCACGCCCCATATCAAGTCCTTGTGTCGAAAAACACAGATTCTCCTATTCTACACCGCAACTCTTCAAAGTAAAGAGTAAAAGAAAACCTATACAAATATGGAGGCTACCCGCTTCACAGCGGGTCGGGCGTTACGCAGTTCCCTAACGGTCAGCCGCTTCCTTCCTTCGGTCGCAAGGCTCCCTCAGTCAGTCCAGTGGCTCGCTTCGCGCCTGCTCCATGCCCTAGCCCTTACACCGTAATCTGCAGGCAAATCGTCCTGTCGGTAAGGCTGCACAGTTTGGCTTGGTAGGCCATCTTCTCATGTCTTGCCTCGCGGATTTTTTTCGCATGCCCCAAAAGGTCATCGCAACTCAGGTTATCGGTCAGTTTTTCAAGGGAATCAGGGCACATATCATCTTCCCAATTGTAGAAATTGGTTCCCACCAAAGGCATGGTGAATGTGACCGTATTCTGCTTGAAGTAGCGCATAAAGGCCTGGTCTAAGCTCTCTCGACTGGAATCGTAAAAGAGTTTCTTTTTCGCCGCATTGAAAAGAAGTAGCAGGGATTCCGCAACCACATTCTGTATACGGCCATAGCAGAGAGAAAAAAGCACTTCAGCACAAAGATCTTCCAGAATGAATGCGGTGAGCTGGGCGAATTTCTCAAAAACTGCCCGGCCGCGAAGATACAGTTTTCCCGTCAAGAGCGAGTCCTTTGCGTCCACGGCGGCAAGCAGGTGGCCGATGTGAAGGAGAAAGTCAAATGTGTCCGCGTCGGAGACATCCACACCGTCCGCAACAAAAACAGTGGGATTTGCGTTTTCCCCGCTCTGCAGATAGATGTAGTAGCTGGGCGTAAAATAAGAGCTTGAAGCGATTTTCTGGTAGCCCGCAGCGATAAGCTCATCTTCCTGTACCGGCTCCGCCACTTTTCCTGCAAAATCAAGCTGCCCGGTTCTGCTTTTGGTGAACTCAAGCCAAGCCTCTGCCGTCTTAATCAAAATCTGTTTTTCCATAAAAATCCTCCTTGTGAGATTGTGTCTGCGTTAGCGCTGGGAGCCCCGAAGTAGCATAGTGAGCGAAGCGAACGACGCTATGAGCGTTAGCGAAGGGCGGACACAGCGACCCGGAAAGACAGCCTGCTGGCTTTTCGGGGAACGCCCTTTTTACCTATGATTCCATTATAAAACAGGGGGTGTCACAGGAAATGACGCAGGGTGAAGTTTTTCAGAGAAAATAAAAAAGGCGGTTGCTGAAGTGAAGCGTAAAAAGCAACCGCCTTTAGTCATATAGGAAGGGCAAAATAAGCAAAGACAGATTCAAATCAAATGATGCCTTTTTTTACT
>JAFUHS010000186.1 GCA_017468745.1 Treponema sp.
CAGGGGATATTTGTCAGTTGTGTCGAAGATTTGAATCATGAATCTTATCCTTTTTTTGACGCGGATTAACGCAGATGAACGCGGATTTTATTTTTTGTCAGTTGAAAATCGTCTGTTAAATATGAAAGATTTTCATGTATGAAATATTTATCTGTGTTTATCTTCGTGCATCTGCGTCTAATTTTTATTTCTTCGCCTCGGGGAGCGTTACGATTGCTCCGCTGGCTGTTAAAGGCACATATTCTGGAACCTGGCGACCGTCCCATTTTTTTGCTTTTTCAAGCTCGATTTCAAGCTCTTTCAGTTTGATTTCGACCTGATAGTTTTGGGCGACCTTTGCGTTATAGTAGGCGAGGGCGTCTGCTTCGACTTGCTTTGCTTCGGCAGCTTTCTGAGCCTTGATTAGCTCCGCTTCTGCCATTTGCTCGGCTGCTTTTTTCTGTGCCTCAGCCTCGGCGACCTGTTTTTGGGCGTTGGTCTCAGCCAGCTTCAAATCCTGCTCTGCCTGACGAACCTGCTGGGTTCGGTTCATGGTTTCCTTGATGTTTTTGTCAAAGTCGTCACTCCAGTCCCAGTTTGAGATTGTGAGCTGGGTGACTTCAATGGGATATTCTGCCAGTTTTTCTTTGAGTGAGACGCTGACATCAGCGGTGATTTTGTCCTGATTTTCCACAAGCTCATAGATGGAGTATTTTCCGATTGATTCCTTTATGCTTGCGATAAGGCTCTTGGTGATTACATTTCCTAGAAGTGATTCAGTGTATTTTGTCACGGCATCCATGATTTTGGCTCCGTCATAGCGGTAGAAAACCGTGACCTGAGAGCCGACTGTCTGCATGTCTTTTGTGATGGCACCGTCTGTTCCGACAGAAAAATTTATATTCATGCTTTTTGGAACGATTGAGTATTTTTTGATTACGCTGACAAAGGGCGGATGGAAATGGACTCCTGGTTCCAAAACGCTTCCTGTGACTTCGCCCAGCATGACCTGAACACCCCGCTCGTTAGGGGCAACGACTGAATATGATTCGTAAGCCGTGATTGCAAGAAGGGCAAGCACGATGATTGTAATCAAAGTTTTTTTTGCGTTTTTTTTCATGAGGGAACTCCTTGAAAAGTAATAGTATAAATATAGTGAAGATTGCTGAAAAAGCAAAGATGAATTAAAATAATTTTATGTATCATTTTATCGTAAATATTCACGGGGGAAGCGGAAAGGCTTTTCTCAAATGGAATAAAATCCGTTCTCTTTTAAACGAAAAACAGGTCGACTACAAGGTGCGCGTGCCTCAGGGGGTGGGGGATGCCTCGCGGATTGCCAGGGAAATCTCGGAACTGCCCGATGAAGACATAAAAATCGTAGTTGTGGGCGGCGACGGAACCATTAATGAGGTTTTGAACGGAATCACGGACTTTTCCCGCGTAAAGCTGGGCCTTATTCCAACCGGAAGCGGAAACGATTTTACCCGGGGGCTTAAACTTCCCCGCCATAATCCCAAAAAGGCTCTGGATATTGTGCTCAACTCAAAGGGCGACAAAAGAATCGACCTGGGGAAAAGCACGGCTCTTGCGACCGGAGATTCGCGGATTTTCGGAATCAGCTCTGGATTCGGTCTGGACGCAATCGTGGGAACTGGAATCAACGAGGCAAAAATCAAAAAAATCCTCAACTGGCTGCATCTGGGTAAGTTGAGTTATGCCGTCCTTACGATTCAAACGCTTTTTACGATGAAGACTTATGAAGTCAGCCTTTCTTTTGACGGCGAAGAGGCGATGAAGTTCAAGAAGCTGATTTTCCTTGCGGCAATGAATTTTAAGGCTGAGGGCGGCGGAGTTCCCATGTCGCCAAAGGCCCGCGGAGATGACGGAGAACTTTCGGTTTGTATTGCGGCCGGAGTTCCAAAAATCCTCACTTTCTTTAAATTTCCCCTTTTGTGCATGGGGCTTCACTCTAAATCAAAGGGATTTTATCTTCGTAACTGTAAAACCCTGAAATTGCACTCGAACGAAAAGAGCATTCTTCACACTGACGGAGAGCTTGTGGGAAATGTTGACAGCGTGAAGTTTGAGGTTCTGCCGGGAAAACTTGCCGTTTTGGTTTAAAATTGACGCGGATAAACGCAGATGCACACAGATGAATTAGTTAAAAATATCCGCGTTAATCTGCGTAAATCCGCGTCTGAAATTTATTTCATTAATTTAGCGTATTTTTGAGCAAGCCGTTTAGATTTAACAGCCGCCAAGCCACAGTAATTCGCCGGATTCTCAAAGAAGGTTGCCGGATTTTCGATTCCCAGTTTTTCAAGCTGGGCGGTGATTTTTGCGAAGGCTTCCTCGTGGGTTTTGAGGACCTCAAAGAAAGTCTTTCCGCTCTGCTCTGCTTCAAGAGTAATCTTTCGGATAACTTCGTGACCGTCGTTGACACCGGCCTCTCCCAAGAGAATGTAGGCAGGCTCAGCGAGGACTCCGCCCTTAACCTTTCCGCCGGCTCCCTGAAGGTTTCTTGCCATTCCTTCTTTATCTGCCTGAAGACCTTTGACAACGCTGTTCATGCGGGCGACTGCCATCGTAAAGCCTGAAACATAATCAGTGATGAAGCGCTGGCTTGCCGAGTTCGTAAGGTCGCGCTGATGCTCGGAAATCTGATCCATATAGAAAGTGATGACTCGCGGACACATTGCCTTCCACAAAGACTTGACATGTTCGCTGTTCCAGGGGTTTCGCTTCTGGGGCATTGTTGAGGAACCGACCTGGGTTGAGGCAAAATACTCGAAGACCTCACCGATTTCGCTTCGCTGCAAGTTGCGCAAATCATCTGCTAGGTTTGCGATGATTCCGAATGCAACGTTCATCTCCAAAAGCAGGCGGAGAACATGCTCAGGCTCAACAAGCTGGTTTGAATATTCGCTTGGCTTTAATCCCAGAAATTCCGTGTAGATTCGCTCAAGCTCTTCAGGGTCTTTTACAATCATCGAAGGTCCGTTGTAGCTTCCTACAGGACCTGCCAGTTTTCCCACCAGGTCATTAGAAAGCTCTTCGATGCGGAGAATTGATTTTCCAAGGCGGGCGACGAATTCTGCGATGCTCCAGCCGAAAGTGATTGGAACCGCATGCTGACCGTGGGTGCGTCCTACCTGCGGTGTGGCACATTCCCGTTCTGCGATTTCGCAAAGATATTTTTCAAGAGTTTTAAGTTCAGGCAACACGACATTCTGCGTGACATCTCTCATGCGGCAGCTCAAGGCTGTGTCCAAAATATCGACGGAAGTTGCTCCAAGGTGAATGAGAGGCCCGATTTTTGAATCAACCTTTGTCTTCATTACATTTACGAGGGCACGGATATTGTGCTTTGTTTTTTCTTCCTCGGCGTAGACTTCTTCCGGGTCGATGTTACTAGCCACTTCATCAAGGGTTTTAGCCAGTTCGTCGGTAAGTTCGCCCCGTACTTTGAGGTGAGCCTTTACCAAAGCTGATTCACACTTTGCGCATGAGCGGATAGAAGCCTGCTCGCTTATGTACTTAGAAAGTCCGTCAAAAGCCGCTTTTTCTGAAAGTGAATAGCGGTGGTCAATACAAGAGAGATTCTCAAAAATGTTTCGTGTTTCCATAGAAAGAAATTATAATGAAAATCAAGACCATGCTCAATTATCTTCTTTGCAGGCCGGAAAATTCCCTTGATTTTTTTCCCCCTTCATGTTATTTTTCTCTCCGTAAGTAACAAGGGAGTAGCCAGCAGCTAAAAAGGCTGCAACATTATTTCGTCATCACGGGAATCACTTCCCCGGAATATGTTCCTAGAAAATCTTTTTCTAATGAAGCGAGACTTTTACTGCAAATTTTTATGTTTGCAGGGTCTTTTTTTCTGCAAACGGATTTTCTGGAGGAAATATGATTTTTCTGAACCTGCTGATTCTGCTCCTTGCTTTCGTGGCTTTGGTCAAAGGAGCAGACATTTTTGTAGACGGAAGCTCGGCTTTAGCCCGCCTTTTTAAAATCCCTTCCATCGTAATTGGTCTTACGGTGGTGGCTTTTGGGACCAGTATGCCTGAACTTGCCGTGAGTACAAGTGCCGCTATCGCAGGCGCAAATGAAATTGCCCTTTCAAATGTGGTTGGATCCAACATCTTCAATCTTCTTGTAGTCCTTGGCTTGTGTGCCGTCATTCATCCTGTTCCTGTAGAAAATGGAATCCTGAAACGAGATTTTCCTATTTCAATTTTTTCCACAATTCTTGTACTGCTGGCAGGCTCAGCTTCATTCCTTTTTAACGGGAAGTTTCTTACGCTTCCAATGAATGCTGATTCAGGACTCGTTTCACGCTGGCTTGGAATAATCCTTCTCCTTCTTTTTGTGACTTACATCGTATATCTTGTTTTTGACGCAAAAGCCCACCCAACGGAAGAGAATGAGGAAAAATCCCTCCCCTTGTGGAAGTGCCTTCTTATGATTGCTCTCGGGCTGATTCTGATTATCGCGGGAGGAAAAGCCGTCGTCTACAGTGCGCAGAATATCGCCCGCTTCTTTGGAATGAGCGAAACCTTAATCGGCCTTACAATCGTCGCAATCGGCACATCCCTTCCTGAGCTTGTCACTTCAATCGTAGCCGCCAGAAAAGGCGAAGTTTCCCTTGCAGTGGGAAATGTTCTGGGCTCAAATATCTTCAACCTGCTTTTTATTCTGGGAGTGTCGGCTGCAATCAATCCGGTTTGTATAAATGTGGCTTCAGTTTACGATATGGGCATCCTGCTTTTCGTAACGGTGATGGCCTGGATTTTTTCAATCACTAAAAAACAGATTGGGCGGCTGGAGGGCAGCATCATGATTTTCTGCTATGCCGCCTCAACGATTTTTGCAATTATCCGCTGATGTGGAATTTATGGAGGAAATATGGATTTCGGGAAAGTGATTTTCGCCCTTTTTAATTTCGCAGGAAGTCTCTGCCTTCTTTTGTTCGGCATGAAACTTATGAGCGACGGAATTCAAAAGTCTGCCGGTGCGAGGATTCAGAGTGTTTTGGGCTTTATGACAAAAAACCGCTTTCTTGGCCTGCTCACTGGCTGTCTGCTTACAATGGTGATTCAGTCATCGGGAGTCACCACGGTCATGGTGGTTTCCTTTGTAAACGCCGCCCTTATGACTCTGGAACAGTCGGTGGCAGTTATTTTCGGAGCCAACATCGGAACAACCATTACGGCATGGATTGTATCCCTTTTTGGCTTTGACTTTAAGGTTTCGGCCTTTGCCATCCCGATTTTTGCCTTGGGCTACATCCTTTCGGTAATCCACCGCCACCGCTACGCAAACATGGGGCTTGCGGTCATGGGCTTTTCCCTGCTTTTCATCGCTTTGGGCTGGCTTTCTGAGTCTATTTCCCTTAATTCTGAAAACATGGCTTTTCTTCCAAAGATTCAGGGCTTGGGATTCTGGAGCTACCCCATAGCGGTCTGCATCGGAATTATTGCCACCGCCCTGATTCATTCATCTTCTGCCATGACTGCCATTATTATCGCCATGGCCTACAACGGACTTTTGACCTGGAATTTTTCCGCCGCCCTCGTAATCGGAAGCAACATCGGCTCAACGGTGGATTCAATCATGGCTTCTTTCGGGGCAAA
>JAFUHS010000187.1 GCA_017468745.1 Treponema sp.
AAGCAGCATGACCGGATTGTATCTGCTTGCTCCGCCGCCTTTTGTATTTCGGGCAAATACTTCCTCAATTTCGAGTTCATCTACTGTTTTGCTGACAATTCTTACAAAATGATTCTGCGGAACCAGCTCATCAAGGCTTGGTGGCAGGAGCCACTGTTCGCTCTGGTTATATGGTTTGTATGTGATTTTATCGCTTACGCCTCTGCTCATGTTTAAATTTTAGCAGATTTGAATTCACTTGTAAATTTAAAATAATTAGGGCTGCCCCATACTTTTGGGACAGCCCCTTGTGATTATGCTCAGTCCAGTGTAGAGGTTACTATTTTCCGCAAATCTGCTAAAATGTTTCTGTTACGAGAAACAAAATGGCAGAAAAGGAAATCACAGAAAACATCAACCCTAACACCCAAAATCAATCCGAGGAAGAGGCAAAGGCCCGCTCTCTTCTTGAAGAAAAAGATTCGGAATCCCGCTTACGGACTTACTCAGGAGCGGCGGGAATTGCAATCACCGTGCTGCTTTGCGCATGGACGGCTTTCCAGCTTTACTTCAGCACTTTCGGCGTCATCAGTGCCATAAATTTGCGGGCTTTCCACTGCATTTTTCTTTTGGCTTTCACTTTTTTGCTTTATCCGGCCTACAAGTCCCAGAAGCGAAGCCGAAAATTTCCTCCAATCGTGGATTTGATTCTTATCGCGGCGGCGGTTTTCACTTTCGGCTACCTTATCATCCATTACACGGAAATCGCGCGGAACGGCGGACGAATCAACAAATACGAAATTTGGATTGCGGCGGCGGCTATTCTCCTTGTTTTTGAAGCTTCCCGACGCACTTCGCCTAATCTTGCTATTCTCGCGGCTGTCTTTCTGGCCTACAATTTTTTCGGAAAATTCATTCCGGGGCAGCTTGGTCACAACGGCTTCACTTTCAAGCGAGTTTTAATCACTCAGTTCTGGGGAACTCAGGGCGTTTTGGGAACAGGAATCAGCGTTTCGGCCACTTACATCTTCCTTTTCGTGGTTTTCGGCTCTTTTCTCAAATATTCGGGCTTCTCAAAGTTCATCAATGATTTTTCCCTCACCCTCGTGGGTCAGACTCCGGGCGGGCCTGCAAAAGTCGCCGTCCTCGCCTCTGCCCTCATGGGAATGATTAACGGCTCGGCTGTGGCAAATGTGGCCACCACCGGCACAATCACAATTCCCCTGATGAAGCAGACAGGCTACAAAAAGGAATTCGCGGCGGCGGTTGAGGCCACTGCTTCCACCGGCGGCCAGTTCTGCCCTCCGATTATGGGCGCGGTAGGCTTTGTCATGGCGGAATTCCTCAACTTGAGCTACACCACGGTCATGATTGCTTCGATTCTTCCGGCTTTCCTCTATTATTTGGGGCTTTTGGCGGCCGTTCATTTTGAGGCAAAAAGACTGGGGCTTTCCGGCATTTCAAAAGAAAACATCCCCAATGCGCTCAAAGTAATCAAGGAACAGGGACACCTCGTCCTTCCTCTGGTGATTTTAATCGCCCTAATGTGCAAAGGCTTCACACCCCTGCTGGCCGCCGTCGTCGCGATTTTCGTGACTATTGGTGCAAGCTGGCTTAGAAAAGAAACCCGCATGACTCCAGACAAAATCCTTGCCGCCTGTGTGGAAGGAGCGAGAAGCGCAATCGGCGTGGGAATTTCCTGCGTCATCATCGGCGTGATTATCGGCACGGTAACGCTCACCAGTCTGGGCTTAAACATGGGCTACCTGATTTTGAATGTCGTTCCCAGCAATTCTATTTATCTCACGGGCTTTTTGGTCATGATTATGTCGATTATCCTCGGAATGGGCGTTCCCGGCGTAGCGGCTTATGTCATCGTTCAGGCAGTGGCTGTTCCGGTTTTAATCAAAGTAGGAATCGCGCCCCTTTCAGCCCACATGTTCTGCCTGATTTACGCTTGCCTTTCAAATATCACGCCGCCGGTGGCAATCAGCTGCTATGTGGCTTCGGGAATCGCTGGCTCCAACCAGCTAAAAACAGGCCTTCTTGCAGTCCGCTTAGGCTTAATCGGATTTTTGATTCCCTTCTTCTTTTTGGGAAATCCAATCCTTTTAATCGGAGCAAGCCCAGACTTTTCTTTCGCCCAGAGCCTTTGGGCAAGCATTACCGCAGCAGTGGGAACAGTCACCCTCGTTGGTGCCCTTGAAGGCTGGTTCCTCAAGAAATCAGGCTGGATTGAGCGAGCAGCCCTTTTGGTCGTAGCACCACTGCTTTTGTACGCAGGAGTCACAACTGATTTGATTGGATTTGGGATTCTTGTCGCAATTGTGGCATATCAATTGATTAGGAATTTTCGTGCAAGGGATTGAAGTGGCGCGAAGCGTTGCCGTCAGGCAATGAAGCGATAGCGAAACCACGGAAAGCCCGACCCGAAGGGAGCGAAGCGACCGTAGGGATGCACCCAAATAAATAGAAAAATTGATTTTTAAAGGAGAAAATCATGAAAAAAACAACAAAAGTTTTCGCCGCAATTGCCGGCACAGTCTTGGCTTTCTCGCTTGTTTCCTGCAACGAGAAAAAATCATCGGCTTCTTCTGCCCAAACAGGTGAGCACGCAAAAGTCACAATCAAATTCCCTACGGCGGGAGCAAGTGGCGCATTGTATGCGGTCGGAGCGGCAATCACCAATCTCTGGGATACACAGATTGACTTCGTTAGCGCATCAAGTCAGGCTTCAAACGGCGGAATCGACAACCTCAACCAGATTGCAGACGGCGAATCTCAAGTTTCAATCGCAATTTCATCAAATTGCTACCAGAGTTTCAACGGAACTGACAGTTTTGCAGGAAACGCGAACAAAAATCTCCGTGTAATCGCAGGCCTTTACTTCAACCCGAATCAGGTTGTGGCAACAAAAAAATCAGGAATCCAGCAGGTCGCAGATGTAAAAGGAAAGCATTTTGCGGTAGCAGCAGCTGGTTCTTCAGTTGAGGGCGAATGCAAAAATCACTTTACCGCCGCAGGAATCAACTACCCGGCAGACATTCAGGCAGAGTACATCGCATTCGGGGACGCGGCAGATATGCTCCAGAACGGAACGATTGACGGCGCATGGATTATGAGCGGCGCTCCGGCAGCGGCAGTAAGTCAGGCTTGTTCGGCGGGATGCCATCTGGTCAACATCAGCGATGAAGTAATCACAAGATTGCAGAAAGATTATCCCTGGTACGCAAAGTTCACGATTCCTGCAGGAACCTACCCCGGACAGGATACCGACATTCAGACTTCTGCAATCAAAATGGTCATGTTCACTTCGACAAGCCTTGATGAAGAGACCGTTTACCAGCTCACAAAAACTCTCTGGGAACACATCGACGAGCTGGGACAGGCTCAGAAAAACCTCAAGGGTCTCACAGCCGAGGCAGCCGTAGTTGACATCGCAGGACTTCCGCTCCACGACGGAGCCGCAAAATACTACAAAGAAAAGGGAATTATTCAGTAAAATTTGGGCGTTACCCGCCTTACGGCGGGTCAGGCTACTACTGGTTCCGTGCTTTCGCACTCCATTGCTTCATTCGCTACGCTCATTCCGCAACGGCTTCGCCACCTTCCGTATCCTTAACGCTTGTTGATTGTGCGAGAGAATATCTAATACAAGAATCCCAAAAGCCATATTGGGATTCTTCGTTCTGTCCCATATTCAATGTTATCAGCAAGAATATAGGAATCTGAAACATCTTTTATCTGTTTTCGTTTTTTATTTTTACCGCCAACTTCAAATGTATATTTTTGGTCTACAAAAAAATCGCTCTGTTCCGAAAACAAAACTTCATGATTATGCGAAAGCTGATTAAACACAAATGTTTCACGAACATTACCTATATCTGTTTGGGCATCATCAAACATAAACATAAGATTTGTGTTTTCAAGAAAAATTTTGTCCGGTTTTTCAAGTGCTCCAAGTCCACGAGTCTGCTTAAAAACTTGATAAATCAGTTTTGATTCTTCCAGATATTCAAAATATTGCAATAAAGTCTGCCGTGCAATTTGAATGGAAGAAGCAAGTTCTGTTACATTCGGAATAAATGGTGCCGATTTTCCAATTACAGCAAGTAGTTTTTTGATTTTTACGATGTATGCGACATCCACTTTTCTAAGAAACGGAAGCTCAATTTCAAGAATCAGATTAACCGTTTCATTTAAGCGGGTGTAGTAATCATCAATTCCTTCAAGAAAATACGGATAATATCCGTGCTTAAGATAATCATCGAAATATTCAAAGGGTTTTATTTTAGAAACAATTTGAGCCGAAAAATTTTCATTATTCTTCAAGATTTCTTCAAGAGACAAAATCGGAAAATCAGTTTTTGCAATAAGATTCAAATATTCCCTGAAAGAAAGCCCCTGCAAATTATACACAAGCGCACGACGACTCAAATCAGAGCGAGCATTCAAAATCTCAAGTAAGGAAGAACCTGTAAAAACCACATGCAGTTCAGGGTAATCATCATAAATATTTTTAATCACCCGAGACCAGTCTGGATATTTGTGAACTTCATCTAAAAAAAGATAGGTTCCACCTCTTTTTACAAAACTATCAACAAAATCAAGAAGTGAATTATCAGAAAAATATAGATTATCAAGACTCACATAAAGTACTTTGTCCAACGATTCTGAAAATGCTTTTTTTATATGCTGGAGAATAAGCGTAGTCTTTCCAGTTCCCCGCGAGCCACGAATACAAACAAGCCTTGCGTCCCAGTTAATCTGGCTCTCCAAGCTACGCACGAAAGACATATCTGTTGAGGTGATTTTTTTACGAAATATTTCTATAAGCTTTTCCATTTCTTATACTATATTCCAAAAGTGCAAAATTGTTAAGTTCAGTTAACGATTTTGGAGAGAATTTGTTAACTAAAGTTTCTGTTTTTTTGGATTATTCAGTAAAATTTGGGCGCCACCCACTCAGTCACTCCGTTTCTTCGGGGCGGACGAGCACTTTCGTTGTCGTGCTCGTTTGTGTTCACAGCTCACTAACGCTCGGTGCTACGCACTTTTCGGGCTTACGCCCGAAAACTGTTCACGTTCCTGGCGCGTGGGCTTAAAATCACTTTCCTAAGCCTAAACGCAAGTTTCGCTTATATTATTCATTATATTTCTTCAAATCAAGAAGCTTTTCATGTTTCGCAACTATTGATGAGACAACAGCATCACCAGTTACATTTGCACATGTCTGCATCATGCTGACAAGAGGATACAATCCCATTACAAGACTGACAGCTTCGGCGGGAACTCCAATCTGAGGAATAATCAATGTGATACAGACAAGGTTTCCGCCAGGAACTCCGGGAGATCCAACTGAAAGCACCATAATTGAAACAAATAGTGAAAGCAAAATTCCTGGCGTTACAGGAATTGAGAAAATTTTTGCCATGAACAAGGCCGTAATTATTAAAGTAATACAGGAACCGTCCATGTTTATTGTGGCACCAAGTGGCAAAGAAAAGGAATAAACTCGCTTTGAGACTCCCATTTCATCGACCTGCTTGATTGAAGACGGGAGCGCAGCATTGCTTGAAGCGAATGTAAATGCCGAAATCATTGCCGGATAAAACTTTCCCAGAAATTTAAACGGATTCAGTCCCCCAATTATTGCCAGCAAGAGCATATATGCCACTATCATCAGGATATCCGCAAAATAAATAACAGGAACCCAGGTAATTACATTCAGAAAATTAGAAATATTCAGTGAAGTCATCATTTTTGCCATGGAGCAGAAAACAACAACCGGAATAAAACCTACTAAAACGGTCGTAATTTTTGAACAGACAGCATAAAACGCAGTTATACATTCTTTTACAATTGGATATTTTCCTGAAATCGAACTTGTCGCCATTCCAAGCAGAATCGCCATAAAAATCAACTGAAGCATATCTGATTTTTCAAATGGACTTATGATGTTTGTCGGCAATATTCCAAGAAGTGTGTCCCTGATTGAAACCGAAGCTGCTGCTCCTTTTGCTATCGTTGCTTTTCCAGCATCTGTGACGGCATCAATTAAAGACGGGTCGCCTATCGGGAAAATCTTATAGCTGAATAAACCTACACAAATTGAAATCAACGATGTGAACAAATAGAAAATAACAATTTTTACAGCCAGTTTTCCAAGTGCCCTTAAATCACTGAAATCAGCAATGCTAGATGCAATTGAACAGAATACAAGCGGCGCAACAATGAGTTTGAGCGTATTCATAAACAAGGTGTAAACCGGTTCAAAAACATTTTTTGAAACTGCCTTAGAAATATCCGCAGGTAAGAAAGATTGCATTACAAGACCGCAAATGACACCAGCAACAAGTGCAAATATCGTAAATATCAGCTGCCTGAACCGAGACTTCGCCACATCAATTACGACTTTATTGACTCCATTATCATTACGGACAGCAAGATTATTTCCAAAAAGCTTTGAAATCATATTGCGGAGTACAATGTTTGCCTCTTCATTATCCGAACACTCTTCTGTGAAAAGAAGTTTTTCAGCTATATCAGAACTTTCAAAGGGGGTTCCTTTTGCACTCATACGAATTTCTGTTCTGCCAAGAAATCCACCAACAGAAATT
The DNA here is from genome assembly GCA_017468745.1 of Treponema sp. Classification (GTDB taxonomy): domain Bacteria; phylum Spirochaetota; class Spirochaetia; order Treponematales; family Treponemataceae; genus Treponema_D. Next base: position 6,600 of record JAFUHS010000187.1, read on the forward strand.
TTTATTTCCTCTGTGGAATTTTCAATCATTTTTGTTATGACATCTTCAGATGTAAGAAGAGTTTGAAAAAGAATCTTTTTAGGCAGTTTTTTTCTTGAAAGTTCCTCGCGCAGAAAATCAACCGCCTGTGGAATCTCATTGAAAGAGTTTTTAATTTTAAAACTTCTCATGTAAATAATCCTCTGCAAAAACATGGTTTTAAGATTATTTTACAACAGCTTTTCAAAACTAGCCATAAAAAAAACTTTATTTTGCTAAAAACTTCATGTATTTATTGACTTTCCTCACAAACTCTGTAATCCCAGTTATGCTTGGGGTAGCGGCCTTTCATCTCCTTGCAGATTTCAAGCCATGCCCCAGTCCAGAAATTCTCCAGGTCGTCCGTGATTTGAAGGGGGCGGCTTGCTGGAGAAAGAAGTTTCAAAAGGACGGGAATGCCAAGAATCCTTGGAGTTTCAAAGCAACCGAAAATCTGCTGAATTATGATTTCAAGGGAAGGCTGAATCTTACCATCCGCTTTCTTTTCATAGACAATTTTTCGCTTCCGTCCGTTAGCCAAAGTAATTTGCATGGGAACTTTCCAATCGATTTCGCTTCCGTCAAGATACCAGTAAAGAGCGTCATAAATATCCTGTGCGTTGATTTTTTGTGACTTAACGAACGGTCGTAGCCATTCTTCTGCTTTTTTTTCAAGAGAATCGAACTTTTTCTGCAATTCAGATTCCGAAACAAGCTCAGAATAATCATTTTTTGAATCAGAATGTGGATTTTCTCTTTGATTTTTGATATAAAACTCTGCCCTGAGCAAGAAATTCTCAATTTTACTATCGAGCGGTAGCGATTTTAAGCCTTTTTTTGCCACAAGGTCACAAAGTGCCAACGCAAAGTCCTCACTTTCAGCAGGCATTTTCTTTTCTTTGAGGACAATGGCACCGTAAGAGAGAATTTCCTTTTTTTGAACAGAAAGATTCTTGAAGTCGCTTCCATTCGTTAGTCCCACGAATTCCGTTTTGATTTCGGACTTTGCGTGCTTCTTCAAAAAATCCTCGGCCTGATTTTCAGAAAGTGGCTCAAAAGAATAGATTTTTCCCGTCCTCTCGCCAGCGTCAACTTCCACGGCGACAATCCAAGTCGGAAAGGAAGGAAGCCTCGCCTGTGAAAGAAACTCTCGGTTAAGCCAGGCCTTTCGTCCGCTGGGAAACTGATATTCAGCCCGGTCAGAGTTCGGCGTCGTTTCAGGGGAAAGCCGGGCAAGTCGGTCTGGAAAGCCCTCGAGAACAAAACTTTCACTGTCTGTCGTTGTCGCCATTGCTTTGCCCCGACAATCTCTTAATCGCCTCTTCAAGTCATCTACGAAAATTTTCTGCCGCTCTGGGCGGACCTGAGCATATTCGGAATAAGGAAGAACGGCTTCCGCGCCTCCAGCCAAAGCCACGCAAGCCAGTCTGGGATGCAAACCGAGGCGAAGGACGGCTTTTCCTTTTTCAG
>JAFUHS010000188.1 GCA_017468745.1 Treponema sp.
AAGCAGCATGACCGGATTGTATCTGCTTGCTCCGCCGCCTTTTGTATTTCGGGCAAATACTTCCTCAATTTCGAGTTCATCTACTGTTTTGCTGACAATTCTTACAAAATGATTCTGCGGAACCAGCTCATCAAGGCTTGGCGGCAGGAGCCACTGCTCGCTCTGGTTATATGGTTTGTATGTGATTTTATCGCTTACGCCTCTGCTCATATTTAAATTTTAGCAGATTTGAATTCGCTTGTAAATTCAAAATAATTAGGGCTGCCTCATACTTTTGGGACAGCCCCCTCAAAGGTTAGAAGATAGCCCACGCCCTCTCTGGCAAGAATGCTTCCATTATAAGTTAAATCCAGCGTGGTGACCACATTGAGTTTCGCCGTATTGTCGCCGAACCATTTCGGCAAATCTGCGGAAAGCGCCTGACGGGAAACCATAAGCGGCTTATCAAGTAAATCTTTTGGCTCGATAAAGTCCCGATTTGCAAGTTCTGAATCCCGCCTCATGACGACACCCCAGCGGTCAACTGCATGAACGGTGAGAGAGTTATATTTTTCCACATCAACATTTTCTACGATTACCGCAAAGTCAAAAAGCCCTTTGTCCAGCTTTTCAAGAACACGCTCGCTGTCTCCTGCATAAAGATGATAGCGGATGCGAGGATGGGATTTTTTGAGATTCAGAATGCACTTTGCGAGAAAGGAAATGTTGCGGCTTTCGGCGCAGGCGATGGCTATGTCACCTGAGATTTCGTCTTCCTTGAAAGACTTGAAATCCTGCATGGTTTTATCCGCCATGGAAAGAATGTCTTCTGCCCGTTCCCGCAACAGCTCCCCTGCAGGAGTCAGCCGGATGGCGTAATTTGTGCGCTCAAAGAGTTTTTCCCCCAGTTCATATTCCAGATCTTTGATTTGACGGCTCATGGTGGGCTGGGTCACATTGAGGTTTTCTGCTGCCTTTGTGATATTTCCAAGACGGGCGGCTTCCAGGAAATATTTTAATACACGAAGTTCCATAAGCTTTTCCTTTTTAGTTTCTGAATCTATTTTATCTTCGATGAGAACAGGACTTCATCGGCTAGCAAATATAACACATTGTTCAGGCACTTGCTATCCTTGCTGCCGAGACCGAATTTGAAAAATATTTTTTTCAAGATTCATAGTGAATTCATATAAAATTCCCTTGAATTCATTTTCTGAATTTTATAAAATATCTAAACCTATCGCATTTGGGTTTTAATGCGAGAATTTTGTCCGGAGTGCTGACCGGCAAACTAATAGGAGAATAGGCGATGCCTACAATTAATCAACTTGTTCGAAAAGGTAGACAGTCTCTTGCAAACTCAACGAAAGCTCCTGCTCTCGAGTCTTGCCCTCAGAAACGCGGTGTCTGTACTCGTGTTATGACTGTTACTCCGAAAAAACCGAACTCAGCTCTCCGAAAGGTAGCTCGTGTTCGCTTGTCAAATGGAATTGAGGTTACTGCATACATTCCAGGTATTGGACACAACTTGCAGGAGCACTCAGTTGTTCTTATCCGTGG
>JAFUHS010000189.1 GCA_017468745.1 Treponema sp.
AGCCTGGATAAATGAAACACCATTCTGGATGTTTCGGTTTGCCTGGTTCAATCCGCGGATCTGGCTGCGCATCTTTTCAGATACTGCCAATCCTGAAGCATCGTCGCCAGCTTTGTTAATGCGCTGACCTGAACTGAGTTTCTCGATGTTTCCCATCAACTGGTCGTTAGAGACGCCCAGTGTGCGGTTTGCATACAAAGAACTCATGTTGTGATTAATTACCATATCTTTTGCCCTCCATGATAAGAAAAAGACAGATACAACATCATGTTGTATGTCCCAGTCTGTGCAGGCACTTCCCGGTTTTTGCGCCCCCGAGAGCGATTTAGACCTTTACAGCGGGAGACGATACTGAAAACTTGCCTTGTAACAAGAAAATCAACATCAGCTTACGCTGTCACAGAAAGCATGAAAAGCACTTTTCAAAGAACTTGCGGCGTGTCTAAACACACGTCAAAATGGTTGCATGATTCAAAAGAAAATCACGATTCTTTTGAATTCTTGTTTTTACATTGTAACGGGATTTTTGATGAAAAGAAAGGGGGTAGAGCAAAAATTCCGTGCAAAAAGTTGAAAGAATCTTGAAGATTCCTTCAACTTTTGAGTATATCGTACTATCTGAGCAAAGACAAGACATTCTGAGACTGAGTGTTCGCCTGGGCGAGCATTGCAGTTCCTGCCTGCTGAAGAACCTCATTCTTCGTGAATTCTACCATCTGCTTAGCCATATCGGTGTCGCGGATGCGAGATTCTGAAGCCTGAAGGTTTTCTGCTGCTACATCAAGACCTTTTACAGCGTATTCCATGCGGTTTTGATAGCCGCCAAGGTCTGCGCGCTGCTTGTTAATCTTTTTGAGAGCTTCGTCGAGAGTACCGATTGCACGGTTTGCCAGCTCTGGAGTAGAAAGGCTGAGACCTTCCTCTGAAGCCAAGTCACGAACGCCGAGAGCCGCAGAAGTCATTGTTCCGATGAATACCTGCATACGCTGATCCATGTTTGCTCCGATATGGAACCACATAGAAGCGGTGACTGAGTTTTCACCCTGACTTTGAGCGAAACGGCCTGTGAGCATGTTCATGCCGTTGAACTGCGCCTGTGAAGCGATGCGGTCAACTTCTGCAACAAGCTGTGAGACCTCAACCTGAATCTGCATGCGGTCTTCATCTGAGTAGATACCGTTTGAAGACTGAACTGCGAGCTCTCGGATTCTCTGCATGATGTCAGTCGTTTCCTGCAAGTAACCTTCTGTTACCTGAATGAAACTGATGCCGTTCAAAGCGTTTTCTGAAGCCTTGTTTAAGCCCCGAATCTGGCTTCGCATCTTTTCTGATACTGCGAGTCCTGAAGCGTCGTCACCTGCGCGGTTGATTTTTTCGCCTGAAGAGAGTTTCTCCATGTCTTTTGAAAGACTCAAGCCTGTTACGCCGAGCTGTCTGTCAGCGAACATTGCGGACATGTTGTGGTTAATGACCATAGTTTTTTCCTCCGTGGAAATGTATTACAAGCCAAAATCCTTTTCGGCTTGGTTTGAAAAAGGAAACTTCTGTATTACAAGGCTACATCCGTCTCCTTTTTCGTGGCAAGCTTGTTCAGATTTCTTCTACGAAGCTCTACCGAACATAGCTTGTCCTTATTAGTATCGGCTATGGTCTTTAGAAACTTTAGGAAAAAAATTCATTTTTTTTAAAATTTTTTCCTAAACTTTTAACACGAATTACTCGAAGGAAGACAAAGTGTTATATAGCGGGAATCCCGAAAAAGTCAGCTTTTCGAGATTCCTTATGGTGTAGTAAGGTTAAAACTTAAGTGATTTCAGGATTTGTGCGATTGTCCTTACGGCTTTTCCCCGGTGAGAGATTTTATTTTTTTCTTCGGCAGAGATTTCAGCGACCGTTTTTTTGTATTGGGGAAGATATACGATAGGGTCGTAGCCGAATCCTCCGGAGCCTGCCTGCTCTTCGATTGAGCCAATCAGTTCGCCTTCGAAAGTTTCCTGAGCGACGAAAAATCTGTCTGGATTCAAAAGGAGAACCATTGCGCATGTGTAGTGGCAGCTGCGGTCACTTGAGCCGCTTGCATTTAATTGTCCGATAAGAAAGCGGTTCTGCTCGTCCTGAGAAACCTTGCTCCCGTCTGGTTTTCCGTGCATGAAGTCAGGTCCCGCATAGCGGGAAGTGTAGATTCCTGGTTCTCCATTCAAAGCCGTCACGCAAATTCCTGAATCGTCCGCGATTACAGGCTCATGTACGAGATTCCATAAGGCTCGGGCTTTTATCAGGGAATTTTCGTAAAAACTTTTTCCGTTTTCAATGGGGTCAAATTCAATCCCGTCATCACTGGGAATCCGAATTTCAAAATCAGGAAGAAGCTCCTGCATTTCTTTCTGCTTATGCTTGTTTCCTGATGCGAGATATAGTTTTTTCTTACCGTTCATGGATTACATCCTATCGATTTTCTTCCTGGAAGGCAACTTTTCCTGAATGCTGGGCATCTTTTTCCTGTGTTTTTGACTCATTTTCCTTATCTTTATCTTTTTGAGTTTTCTTGAACGCGACTCCTGTTCTGGCGTTACGGATGTAGAAGGATACCATGCGAGGTTTTATTCCGATGACATTTGCGACTTCTTCGTTTGACGGTGTGTTTGACCTGACGGCAAGAGCGTTATTGTGGCTCTTCCATTTTTTCGTCTGCTTGTCATACTTTTCCTTCAGTTCATTCATTTTACTTTCTGAAGCTGCCGAGACCAGCATTTCCTGCATATATTTGCGGTGGAAAAAGAACGCGTTATTCCTTTTACGGACAAGTCTTTCACTGTATACATCTTTTCCAGTCATTTTTTCCTTCAGTTCCTGAATTTTTTCGTAGATAAGTGCTTTATCAACTCCAGTAAAATGAACCACCGACTCAATCGTCTCATCGTCTATGTCTTTGCAGGCTTTCATGAGAAGGACAAGGGCTGTTATCTCTGCGATTCTTTTTTTTCTCTGTTCCTTGTTTTCTGTCTTCTGCCCGGTAATATCAGAGAATGTTTTTTTACTCTCGGAAGTTGTGCTGTCCAATTGATTGAGCTTTATAAGATATTTTTCAATGTTTTCCTCTGTCTGTGTCCGCAGTAAAATTTTAGCGCTTTTCCGCTCATTCTCCTCTGCAAGTTGATTTCTAAGAAAACTCATTTTGTAATTTGATATACAGCCTGCGATGTAGGCTCCGAAAGAAATTGCCCCCGGAATGAATTTATCGAAGAGTTTCTCGAAGGTGTCGTGCAAGTCCAGGAGAAAGTCACTTCTTTGGTCTTCTGTCATTTTGAGCAGTCCGTATCGGTAGGGATGAAGATACAATTCTTCCCAAATGATATTCACGGCTTCTTTCTTTGAGATACGGTTTTCCCGCACTGCTTCAGGCAGATTCTCGATTTCTATATTTTTCATAATGCCTCCGGAAAAACCGATAAGCAATATCCGTGCCAAATGATTTTTTAGTAAAATAAAGGGAAAATATGTCTAATAAGGGGAAATTTCCAGCAAAAAACAACAAAATCCAACAGAATCCAACAGAATCCAACAAAAAACAGCAAAATCCAATAAAATCCAATTAAAAACAATTAAAAACAATTAAAAACAATTAAAAACAATTAAAAACAATTAAAAACAATTAAAAACAATTAAAAACAATTAAAAACAAGATTGAAAAAAAGCCCTTTTTCAAAATCA
>JAFUHS010000190.1 GCA_017468745.1 Treponema sp.
ACGCATCTCGTGGGTCACAATCAGCATCGTCAGCCCCTGCCTTGCGAGATTCCTTATTACGGAAAGCACCTCCCCAACCATCGTTGGATCAAGCGCGCTGGTCGGCTCGTCAAAAAGCACGATTTCAGGATCCATTGCAAGAGTTCTGGCTATCGCCACCCTCTGTTTCTGCCCGCCTGAAAGTTCTTCAGGAAGGGAGAAGGCCTTGTCTGAAAGCCCGACCATACGCAGCAGCTCCATTCCGTGCTCGTAAGCCTCATCCCTCGACTTTTTAAGCAAGTCCATGGGAGCAGCCATAATGTTCTCAATGACCGTCAGATGGCTGAAGAGATTGAAATTCTGGAAAACCATGCCCATCTTGCGGCGGATAGAAGGAACATCGGCTTTTGGGGCTGTAATCGGCACTCCGTCAATAAGTATCTCTCCCGAAGTGGGTTTCTCCAGAAGGTTTATGCAGCGGAGCAAGGTAGATTTTCCTGTACCGCTGGGGCCTATAATCGAAATGACTTCTCCCTTGCAGATTTCGGTGTTTACATCTTTGAGTGGAGTTACATTGGGATATTCTTTTCTTAAATGTTTGATTGTAATTATCGCTTCGCTCATGCTTTGCCTCCATGGATTTTTTTCGCCACGACCTCTTTTCGTTTTCTAGGGTCAAGGCGAACTTGCAAAAATGTCAGTATTCTCGTCAGAGTAAATGCAATCATAAAATAAATTATCGCCGTGGCAATGAGAGGGAAGAAAGCCTCGTATGTGCGGCTTCGGATAATGTCGCCAGCTTTGGTCAAATCCTGAATGGCGATGTACCCCACCACGGATGTCATCTTGACAAGCGAAATAAACTCGCCCTGATAAACAGGCAGAAAATGGCGGGAAGCCTGCGGCAGAACGACTTTTATGAAGGCATTCATCTTTGTATAGCCCAGGGCGAGGGCTGCTTCTGTCTGCCCCTTGTCCACGGCAAGGATTCCTGTCCGAATCATCTCGCTGACATAGGCTCCGAAGTTCATGCCGAAACCGATTACCGCCACCCAGATTCCGCTCAATTCGGATTTTGCAAAAACGATGTAGAACAAAATCATCAGGAGAACAACCATTGGCATGCCCTGCATAATCCTGATATAAACAACAGCCCCTCCATCAGCAATGCGGTTTTTAGAGAGCCTGAGAGCACAGATTGTAAATCCCAGAAGGGTACCAAAAATCGCAGACAGAAGCGAAATCAGAATTGTAACTCCGATTCCACTTACAATGAGTTTCCATCTTGATTCCCGAACAAAAGTCTTTTCAAAGCTTGCGGAAAGTGAAGAAAAAAAGCCGGGCTTTTGGGGAAGGTCAGCCCCTCCAGTACCAAGGCTGTCCTTTTTTACAGCCATGGCAACCCCGCCGTGATAGACTGGGTCAGAAAAATGCACTTTTTCTTTCCGCTCCTCGTTAATGGTAATGGCAGCGGCTCCCATGTCATAGCTTCCTGAAACAACACCTGTCATAACCGAAGCGAACTGGGCATCAATGATTTTTAATCCATAGCCATATTGCCGACAGAAACGGAAAGCGAGATCCACCTCATAGCCTGCAAATCTGTTATTCACTACATAGTCAAAAGGTGGCGTTGCTGAATCTATTGCAAGAGTCAACATGCCGTTTTTGGAAGTCAGGGACTCATAATCAACATTTTTACGCTCCTCATCCTTACCAAACCACAGGTCATCAATCTCTGCAAGAGTGCCGTCTGAAACAAGTTTCTTCAAGAAAGTGTTCATCTGGTTTCGAAGTTTTTCACCATGGGGAGTTTTTTGGAAAATAAAGCCATAGTCCTGCGGCTCTAAAAGTTCCTCCAAGTAGGTAATCTCCGGATTTTCCATTTCGATGTAACGGATTGTCGGTTCATCAACAAGGAAACCATCCATGTCTCCCTGAAGAACACGGAGCACCATGTCGGGTGTTGTATTATATTGTTCCGCATGTGCTAGGGGAAAATTCTGTTCTGTAAGCACATCAAGAAGCGTTCCTGTGCGAACTCCAAGCACCACCGATGATTGATTAAAGTCTGAAAGCCGTGCGATCACATGTTTTTTACCAGTCGAATGAGCGGAACCAAGGGTATTGAGTTTGTCTTTTTGGACCATCATGACGAGGCAGCCATTGTAATTCGGAATAGAAAAATTAACGCTCTTTTTTCGTTCCTCGGTAATCGTAATACAGGATGCCGCAAAATCATACTGCCCGGACGCACAGCCAAGAATGATACTTGGAATGTCTGTATCAACAAATTTGATACCATAGCCATAGCGACGGCAAAAACGCACCGCCATATCCACATCATAGCCTGCAAAAGCAGTATCCTTGATATAGGCGAAAGGAGGCAGCGTAGCACAGCTTGCAAAAGTAAGAACGCCATTTTCAGCCGTCAAGCCAGACATATCAACAACTTTATTTTCTTCGTTACTGCCAAACCAAACAGCATCTAATTCCTGCATCTCGCCACTTGCCTTGATATCAGAAATGAAGTCGTTCATTTCATGACAGAGTTTTTCTCCGTGTGGGTTTTTGGCGAAAAGAAATCCGTACCCAACCTGTTCCTCAGCATGGGCGTAGAAGGATAATGCTGGGATTTCTGCCATAATTACACGCGCAGTAGGCTCTTCATTTAAAAATCCATCAATTTTTCCCTGACTCAAACAATACGCCATATCAGGTGTAGTGTTGTAATATTCGATTTTTGCATTAGGGTAATATTTATGAGTGTAGGCGTCCATAGTCGATCCAGTATGCACGCCAAGCACTACATTGCTCCTGTTCAAGTTTGCCCGAAGTAAAGCTGCCGCATCATCTAGAGCCCCACCGCTATTTTCTACAAGAGAAGTCTGTGACATATCTGTGGCGGCCGGCTTACGATCACAGCCTAATAGCAAAACACAGAAGGACAGCGCAATCGTCCGAAGACATTTATTTAAATCCTCTTTCATGCATAAAGTATAGCATTGAAGATAAAAAAAAACAATTTTTATCATTTTGTGAAGATTAGGAATCAATATCTATATAATATCATTTCTATCATGACAGGCATAAGTTTTTTATTTTTGCACATACACTTCACAAGAGTCCTGCCATGCGCGGCAGATAAGCGTAAGTTTGTGCCGCCGGGCAAGAGCAAGAGCCTCTGCAGTCGGCACGGATTTTGAGACGAGCACGGGAATTTGCGCGGCAATCACTTTCCGCACCATATCCTCAGAAACACGGCCTGAAGTAAAAAGCATACATTCTGAAAGCGGAAGGTCATTCAAAAGCGCGTATCCCACCGCCTTATCAATAGCATTGTGCCTTCCGATATCCTCGCAGGAGAAAAAACTTTCGCCCCCGTCATCAGCATTATGTAAAAGAATGCAGCGATGCACGGCATTGGTAATATGATGCAGACCTCTGTCATGATTAAATCTGTCAGCCAGAATAAAAACCTTACTGAAATCCACATTTGCCGCCGGTAAAGGATTTTCTTTCTCTAAGTACGCTGTTTCTCTGGTTTTATGAAGAATTACAGTTGCGCTTTCCTCTCCCTCGGTGAGGGAAAAAGATTTTACATCAGACTTCGATCTGATAATTCCTTCGCTGCAGAGCCTGCCGTACACCAACTCTTTAAGCAAGCTACGGGTACAGACTACTTTGCAGGAGCAGGCATCATGCACCTCTATTGTCAGCTTGTGTTCATGAAGAAGAAGACGCTTTTCTATCTCGGATTTTCCGCTTCTGTTCACTTTTCTCACAGAAAAAGCTTCCGTATGTGCAAGAGAGCAGAGGCTTTCATACTCTTCGGCTGTATTGCAGCCCCGGACAAGCATTTCATCGCCGTCAAAAACAACTTTTCTGGCCTGCTCTTTCTCTATGAGAGACCGCAAGTTTGCTTTTTCGCCTTGAAGCAATGTCTGGCAATGCTGTAGGAGAGACCTGTCATACACGGCAACAAGAGCCTGAATGTTTCCACCGCAGACCGTTACCGTAATGCTCTCCTTTCCCTGCCGGTGTATTTCAAGCAGCGTCCGCAAATAGTCCTCGGGCACAAGGGGCGCATCCTCTGCCAAAACAAGGGCGAAATCCCCGCTAATCTTAGAAAGACCGGCATGAAGACCGGCCAAAGGTCCTTTATCCTTGTAGACATCTTCCACACAGAGCACCTTTTCTGATGGGATGGAGTAACCTGACAGAATAATCTCGCTGATACCTATCCGTTCAAGTTTTTCAATGAGGATTTCGATGAATGTCTTACCGTCAAGCGGAAGCAGGGCCTTTTTTTTCCCCATGCGGCTGCTTTTTCCGCCTGCAAGTATGATGGCAGAACAATCGCTCATTTTACTTCTATCCTCGCGACATGCTTTACATCACGTCTGGCGTTCCTGTCGCCAAACACCAGAAGCCGGACATCCCTATCTTCGATTAAAAGCCAGGCTTTTTCAATCTCATCAGCACTGACTCTTGCCCGGTACTCGTCATCGGCTATAACCTCAATTTCAGAAAAATCGCTCCTTCCGATAATATCTGAAAGCCGGAGCCCTTCTCCGTCTATGTGACGGCTCTCTCCTTTGCCATTGATAATGTCACCGCTCACCGCCGTGAGTTCAAGAGAGGAAATTTTTTTTGCCTCTTCCCTGCCCTGTATGGAAATTACAATCTGCCCTTCCGGCCTTACGGTTCGACAACTCAGATGAATTGCCGAAAAAATGGCTGTCAGAGAAGCCAGAAGGATAATCACAGCAAAGAGAAGTCTCTTCATTTTATTCATTTTCGCCGCCGTTAATCACAGAAGCCGCAAGACAACCGCATATTGCCCCAGAAAAGGCGGCCACGCACAGATACACCAAAAGTACAATCGCAGGAAGATGAAAAACAGCGATGTCAGCAAAAAGAGCCGCCGTCAAAGAAGCCGCTATATTTGCGAGAAAAGCTTTAAGCCTTTTTCCCCACTGCCCCTGCAATGGAAGCAGCATTACAGCATCAATTGCAAATCCGGGAAGAAGATATGCAATGGGAAGCAATATTCCCATACTTCCGGTCATGCCCGTCATCAGAGCACAGCTTCCCTGCATTGTAGCCATAACGATTGCCCCGAAGCGGCAGTTCGTCACGCCGGCTCCTATCACAAGGAACATAAGAGAGGCAGAAGTCGAAATGCCGCCCGGTATATGCAGGGCATCCGTAATCACATTCGCAAGGGGATTTATGGCCCGCTTTACGAAGATGCCGGCAAAGCAGCAAAGCAACAGAATCAAAGCCTTTATGATTATGACCTTTATTCCACTCTGGCGGGCATTTTTCGTCATCATTTCCATAATTTTTTGCATAAGTCATTCCTCCCTAACAGCCTGCGGCAGCTATCCGCACAGCGCACACCTTGTATTCCGGGATTCTGGCGAACTCGTCCAGAGCGGCGTTGGTAAGCACATTCACCGGCGAGTCAGGGAAATGGAAGGGCATCCATGTCTCACCCTGCGAAACCTTGCGCCCAACCCGGGCAGTCGCCGTGATTTTCCCCCGCCGGCTCTGCACAAGGACACGCTCCCCGTTTTTGATGCCAAGCCGCTCAGCGTCTTTAAAATGAATTTCAATAAAGCCTTCGCCTGCAATATCCACAAGCCCGGGACTCCTCAGTGTCATTGCACCCGCGTTGTAATGATACAAAATGCGGCCTGTCGTGAGCATGAAAGGATAGTCCTCATCAGGAAGCTCCTCGGCCGCCTTGTACTCGGCAGGATACAGCCAGGCTTTGCCTCGGGCAGGCTGTCCAACATGCATAATCGGAGTTCCGGGGTGTTTTTTGTCTGTGCAGGGCCATTGCAGGCTCTCTCCCCCATCCAGCCGCTCATGACTGATTCCGTGGAAACTCGGCGTTACGGATGCAATCTCGTCCATAATCTCCGCGGGCGTAAGACGGGGCTGCGGATAGCCCATGGCATTCATCAGGTCGGTGATTATGTCTGTGTCAGGCCGCATATCCCCAGAAAGCGTCACAGCCTTGCGGATTCGCTGAACCCTCCTCTCAGTATTGGTGAAGGTACCTTCTTTTTCGGCATAGCTGATGCCGGGAAGAACAACATCGGCATACTCAGCTGTCTTTGTCATGAACAAATCCTGCACCACAAAGAATTCAAGGCTTTTTAGGGCATGGATGATGTGGGTCGTGTCCGGGTCGGAAACGATCGGGTCTTCTCCGCAGATATAGAGTCCCTTGATTTTTCCTTCAATTGCGGCAGGAAAAACTTCCGTCGCTTTCAGTCCTGGCTTGGGGTTTAAGGGAACGCCCCACGCTTTCTCAAACTTTTCGCGAACCGAGTCATTATCCACTTTCTGATACCCCGGATAGTCCGTGGGCATTGCTCCCATATCGCAGGCTCCCTGCACATTGTTCTGCCCCCTGAGGGGATTTACGCCGCAGCCGCTCCGCCCGATTTTACCGCACAAGACAGCCATATTAGACATGCTCATAACGCCTTCCGTTCCTGTGGAATGTTCAGTCACACCAAGACAATAGATTATAGGGGCTTTTTTGCACTTGCGTACATGCGGGCGGCCTCAACAAGCATATCAGGGTCTATGTGGCAAATTTCACCGACTTTTTCCGGCGTATATTTTTCTACCACCGCTTTCAGCTCATCAAAGCCCTCGGCATGCTCTCGGATATAATCGTGGTCGATAAGATTTTCTTTTATCATGACATGCATCATGCCGTTGGCAAAGGCTACATTTGTTCCGGGCCGCAGCTTTAAGTGGATGTCCGCCTGTTTTGACAGCCCTATGTCCCGGGGATCAACGACAATAAGACGGCATCCGTCCTTTACAGCACGGCGTATCTGCATACCCACGACAGGATGAGCTTCTTCCGGATTTGAGCCGACGAGCAGGATGCAGTCGACATCATGGGTAATATCATAAATCGGGTTTGTCATCGCCCCGCTTCCAAGAGTTTTTGCAAGTCCCGCAACCGAAGCCGAATGACAGACGCGGGCACAGTTGTCAGTATTGTTTGTGCCGAAACAGGTACGCACCATTTTCTGAACCATATAAATGTCTTCATTTGCCGAACGGGAGCAGGCAAAGCCCGCAAGAGAGTCGCTGCCGTACTTCTGCTTGATTTCCATAAAGTGCTTTGCCGTGTAAGAAATCGCCTCTTCCCAGCTTGCCTGACGGAAAGTGCCGGTCGCGCGGTCTTTTATGAGAGGCTTCGTCAGCCTCTCCTTTGAGTGAACGAAATCGAAACTTCCTGACCTACCCTTTACGCAGAGCCGTTTGTGGTTCGACGGTCCGTTTGCGCTCTCAACATCAACTATTTTATTGTCCTTTACGACAAGATAGAGCTGACAGCCTGTTGCACAGTGAGGGCAGGTCGTAAGCACCTTTTTGACTTCCCAGTTCCGGTAGTCTGCCTTCCTTTTGAGCGTGAGGGCACCTGTCGGACAGACGCTCGCGCAGTTTCCGCAGGACTCACAGCCGCTTTTTTTCCAGTCCGAACCGAAGGGGGCTTCAACAATATGGAACATACCGCTCCGCCCGTTTTTGAGGGCACCGTTGCAGGCAATGTTGTGGCAGACCTGAACGCATCGCTGACAGTGAATACATTTGCTCGGGTCGTAGCTGATAAAGAGATTGTCCTTTACGACCGGAAGTTTTGCCTCGATTTTTGCCCGCGAGCCGCTGTGCCGTGCATGGCGCACCCCGTATTTGTTGCAGAGCGCCTGCAATTCGCACCTTCCGTTTGCGGGGCAGCTCATGCAGTCAAGATTGTGGTTAGACAGAATCAACTCCAGCATACTCTTTCGGTAGCGGGTAAGAGTCTCTGATTCAGTCGTCAGCACCATGCCGTCTGTGACTTGTGTGCGGCAGGCCGCCAGAAGACCGTCATAGCCTTCCGCCTCAACCATGCACAACCTGCAGGAACCGATGTCGCTCACTCCTTCCAGATAGCAGAGGGTCGGGATTTCTATGCCGTTCTTGCGGGCAAGCTCCAGAATCGTCATGCCATCATCGGCTTCATATTCAGTACCGTTTATTCTTACATGCATCATTCTCCACGGCCTCCTTCCATTGCGCCGCAACCATAGTGATTACAGCGTAAGCATCTGCCCGCTTCGCGCATAGCTTCCTCATGGGTCATGGGAAGCTCCACAAAATCAAAATTACGGCTTCGCTCAACGGGGTCTTTTTCCTCGATTTCCGCCCGTCCTGTAGGAATACAGGGATTAGGGAAACTTTTTGGGATAGCCGTTTCCAAATGAACCTTATGATGATAGCCAAGATACTCATCGATATTGTATGCCGCTACCTGCCCAGCCGCAATCGCATTGATTGCCGTGGAAGGACCTGTCACACAGTCTCCGCCGGAGAAAAGACCGTCAATGCCCTGAACCATACAGGCTTCATCAGCAAGGATTCGCCCCCTGTTCACAGGAATGCCGCTTTTTTCAAATGATTCCACATCGCTCCGCTGCCCTACGCCCAGAATCAACAGGTCACACTTAAAGCGATAGGGATAATTGCTGGAATGTTCCGTCGTCATCATGCCGTTCTGGTCGTATTGACCAACGATTTCAGGCTGAAGCCAGACTGCCTGAACCGCTCCCGTATCTTTGTTCGTCTCGATATGGAGAAAACTTAAAAGCGTGCGGAATCTTACCCCTTCCTGCATCGCTCCTTCAATCTCACTTTGCAGGGCCGTATAATCATCACGCTTTCGCGTAAAAACATGGATTGTCTCTGCATTCAGGCGAACTGCTGTCCGTGCCGCGTCCATAGCTACATTTCCTCCGCCAATCAGCACGACTTTCTTGCCTGTCAAATCCATAGGCTCTCCGTGGGCAACTTTCTGCAAAAAATCAGCCGCAGGAATCACATTCTTTGCCTCCGCATTTTCCATAGGCATCCTGTTTCCAAGCTGCGCGCCGATTGCAAGATAGACCGCGTCAAAGTCTTTGCGCAACGTTTCAAAGGGAATGTCCCGCCCGATTTTCGTCTGACAGCGAACCTCAATATTTCCTGTATTCAGAATGGCGTTAATGTCCTGATCCAGCCGCGCTTTTGGAAGACGATATTCAGGGATTCCGTAACGCAGCATGCCGCCGAGTTTTTCGTGCGATTCAAAGACCACGACCGAATGTCCCATCAGCGAAAGAAAATATGCGGCAGTAAGCCCCGATGGTCCGCCTCCGACGATTGCAATGCGTTTTCCCGTGCCCACATTTTTTTCTGGAGTCGGAACTGTGTCTGCAGAAACAGAATCAACGGCATATTTTTTCAGTCCGCGTATATTTATAGGAGCGTCGATGAGTGAGCGGCGGCATTTTCGCTCACAGGGATGCTCGCACACCATCGCACAGGCTGTAGGAAAGGGGTTTTTGTCACGGATGACTTTGATTGCCCCTGCATAGTCGCCTTCCTTTATGAGAGCGATGTAGCCCGGCACATCAACATGGGCAGGACAAAGAGTAACGCAGGGAATCGTCTGGGTCACATTTTCCACGCACCTGTGGTTTTTAATGTGGCTCTCATACTCATCGGCGAATTCAGAAAGTGAACTTAAAATCAGGTTCGCGCCCGCCACCCCCACGGCACAGTCGGCGGTAGCGGCAATCATGCGGCATTTTTCTTCGATAAGTGAAAGGGTCTCTTCGTCTGCATCCCCGTATAGAACGGTCTTTAAAAGATAGTCAACTTCCCCAAGTCCGTCACGGCATGGAACACATTTTCCGCAGGACTGATTGATTGAAACCTGCAGAAGAGAACGGTACAAGGCAAGAGGACACATTCCAGGCGGATAGGATGTCATCCGTGAGCGGAATTTACGGAGAACCCCGTCAATCCGTTCGTTCATGTTTCCTTTTTTAGCAAGCTGTCGCATAACATTCTCCTAAGAAGCATAAGTTTTAAGGTCAAGTTCACCCTCAGTTTTTGCAACAATCAGACTGGTGGCAATGCAAGGTCGCAACGACGACCAGACCTGAATTTGGAACGCCGGGGGCACCGACCGAAAGCAGCAGTGCCATTACGCCCAGTTTGAGGCAAGATAAAGATGATTTGCAACATATTGCCCTCAATAATAGGGGACACCACATTGCGGGGAATTATGTCCAAAAGAATTGAACTGACGGAAACATCCGCCGACTGCTGCATATCCGTCGGCAGCGCAGAAAGCATTTCCGAGAGCGGAGACAGCTCGCCGCTGAAAAAGAGCGATGTCACGCCAAAGCCTATCAAGATGGACAATACCATGATTTCTTCGAGCAGGAGAATTGAGTCGGAAATAACCGAATCAAACAAATCTTGGATTATATTCATATTAGTGTCTCCGTCTTTTTTTGGGATCTAAGTGAGACTGCATAACTGAAAGCACGCGAGTCAAAAGCCATGCGATTATAAAATATATGACAGCCGTGGTAATTAGCGGGAAGAAAGCCTCGTAGGTGCGGCTTCGGATAATGTCGCCCGCCTTGGTCAAATCCTGAATGGCTATATAGCCAACAACCGAAGTCATCTTTACAAGAGAAATGAACTCGCCCTGATAAACCGGC
>JAFUHS010000191.1 GCA_017468745.1 Treponema sp.
ATATTTGTATAGTTTATTTTTAGTATTTTTGCTATAATTTATTCTATGACCCCTTTGGAAAAGTATTACAATAAATTCAAAGAAGACCACAGGCTCACCACAAGGCACGGAATCGTGGAATTCACCGTCTCCATGAAGCATATTCACGATTGCATGGAGCTTTTGCGGGGCGGCCGGGAAAACGCTCAAATCAAGATTCTTGATGTGGGGGCGGGTACGGGGCGATATTCGGTGGCCTTAAGCCGTGAAGGATTTGACGTTACGGCGGTGGAGCTTGTGGAGCATAATCTGGAGATTTTGAGGGGCAAGCACGAGAATGTGAAAGCATGGCAGGGAGACGCCCGCGACCTGCATTTTTTTAGCGACGAGACTTTTGATTTGACGCTCCTTTTTGGCCCCATGTATCACCTTCACTCTGACGAAGACCGACTTAAAGCCTTAAACGAAGCAAAACGGGTCACAAAAAAGGGCGGATTTATCCTTGTGGCATATCTGATGAATGAGTATGCGGTTTTAAGTTACTGTTTCCGGGAAGGAAAAATCAAGGATGTGCTGGCAAAAGGCACTTTAACGTCCGACTTTCACACGATTACCAACATAGACGATGATTTGTACAGCTACACCCGCTTGGAAGACATGACCAGGCTCAATGAAAAGGCAGGATTAGAGCGGGTTAAAACTTTCGCCCCCGACGGAGCGGCCGACTACATGCGGAGGGAACTCAACGTCCTGGATGAAGAAAGTTTCCGACATTTTATCGAATATCAGATGAGCATTTGCGAGCGGCCGGAATTGCTGGGGGCAAGCTCCCATACAGTGGATGTGCTGAAAAGAAACTAAACTCCACGCCTTACAGAAATTGTCCGCACGGACGCGCCATAATCAAGAAAACGCCCACACGGATGTGGGCGAAAGCCAGTAAACCCCGCAAGAATTTCTCGACCGTAGGGAGAGAAATTCTTGTCACGACAGGATGTCGATCATTTCCCGGAAGAAGTGGTTTTCAATGCGGGCTTCGTTCATGAACTCGCCGA
Source organism: Treponema sp. (assembly GCA_017468745.1). Taxonomy (GTDB): domain Bacteria; phylum Spirochaetota; class Spirochaetia; order Treponematales; family Treponemataceae; genus Treponema_D. Next base: position 1,035 of record JAFUHS010000191.1, read on the forward strand.
ATGAGGCGTATTTTTTGCCCTGAAAGCGCTCGCCGAAGACAATCAAATCATTGCCCTTGTCGTCCCGGTCGTAGGTGAGATTGTAATTCTTTCCGTTGTAGGTAAATTCAAATTCTTTTTTTGTGTTTATCAGAAAAATCAAATCATCTTTGGTCATAAAATCTCCTGTAAAAGCTCAGCGCTAAGGATTGGAGTGGCGCGAAGCGTTGCGTAGCAATGAAGCGATAGCGAAACCACGCAAAGCCTGACCTGCCGTAAGGCAGGGAGCGCCCGACTGCTAACCGCTAACTGCTAATTCCTAACTCCTAACTTCTAACTCCTAACTCCTGGCACCTAACTTTTCACTTATCCTTGAGGCGACCTTTTCCCCGTCCATTGCTGAGCTCCCGATTCCGCCTGAATAGCCTGAGCCTTCGCCTGATGGGTAGAGATTTGCGATTCCCTCACATTCAAGGCTTTCCTTCTTGCGTAAAATGCGGACAGGGGTGCTGGTGCGGCTTTCTGTGGCAATTAAAAGCGCCTGGTCACAGACAAAACCGTGCATGTTCTTGTCGAAGTCTCGGAAACCTTTTTCAAGGCGGCTGCGGATTTCCTCGGGAAGCCATTTATCCAGGCGGCTGGGAACGACTCCGGGCTTGTAGCTGGTTTCGGGGAGCTCCGTTGAATCTTTGTGACTTAAAAAATCGGTGAGTTTTTGCGCCGGAGCGAACTGACCCTTTCCCTGACGGAAGGTTTCTTCTTCAAGTTCGGTACGCCAGTAAAGGCCGGCAAGGGCAGGGCAGCCGTCAGCCTTTGCTTTCTGGACGAATTCTTCCGAGATGTCTTCGGGACGGCGCTCAACGACAATTGCGGCATCGCTCCACTTGCTGTTTCGGCCTGAGCCTGACATTCCGTTGATGACGATTTGATTTTCCGCCGTTGCGCAGGGAACGATGTAGCCGCCGGGACACATGCAGAAACTGTAAACGCCACGACCGTCAACCTGAGTGGTCAGGCGGTATTCTGCCGCTTCGGGCATTGCCTTTCCGTGGAACTGGATTGAGTCGATTAGGCTTCTGGGATGTTCAACGCGGACTCCCACGGCGAATGTTTTTGCTTCAAGGGAGTCTGGAGAGATTTTTGCAATCATCTTGTAGACATCAAGGGCAGAGTGGCCTGTTGCGAGAATCACCGCATCTCCCCTCAATTGTGACTCTTGCCCGGTTTTGAGATTTTTCGTGCGGATTCCCTTGACTGTGAGATGCGTTTGCGCTTTTGTCATTGCCGAGTTTGTTCCGCCAGTCTCTTCTGTAATCAAATCCGTGCAGAGGGTGTCGAAATAGAATTCCCCGCCCAGTTCGATTATTTTTTTCCTCATTCCGCTGATGATTCCGGGGAGTTTGTCCGTGCCGATATGGGGATGGGCGTCGGTCATGATTCGCTCAGGCGCACCGAATTCCACGAAAATACGGTAAATTTTCCCGATGTCGCCCCGCTTGTTGCTTCTGGTGTAGAGTTTTCCGTCGGAGAAAGTGCCGGCTCCGCCCTCACCGAAGCAGAAATTTGACTGGGCGTTGAGTTTTCCTTCGTTTTCAAGATTTGTGATGTCGACCTTCCGTTCGTCCGTAGAGGATCCGCGCTCAACTAAAATCGGCTTGATTCCGTCTTCCAGGAGCCTGAATGCGGCGTACAATCCCGCAGGCCCGCTCCCCACGATGACCACTGAGTGCTTTCCGTCCGCCTTTTTCCAAGTGGGTAAAAATTCTCCGTCTCCGTTGGGCCTTTCGCCTATGTAAACCTTGTAGCGCAAGAGGATTTTTATCTGTCCGTGGCGGGCATCAATGGATTTTTTTACAAAAACGCTGGTGACATCGCTTTTTGACGCATGGATTCCTTTTTTATCGAGAGCGTGCAAGATTTCAGCGTCAATGAGAGCAGTGTTTTTTTCGTCTGCCGGTTTTACGGTAATTGAAATGTCAGTGGTCATATTTAAAATTATAGCGATTTTATCTCATCTCGTTAAGGATTTCATTCACGGCCTTGCGGATTCGTTTGAGCGATTCGCTTCCGTTGATTTCCTTTTTCTGGATGAAGCCGACCTCGTAGTAGCCGAGGGCATTTCCTGCAGAAAGACAGGTAAATCCCGCCTTGTAGGGACCGTTTGTCAAAACGATGTGGGGGATAAGGCCGATGCCGATTCCCAGCTGAACCAGAGCCATAATCGCCTCGTTGCCTTCCGTTTCGGCGGCAATAACAGGCTTTACATTTCGGCTCTGAATCCAGGTATCAAATCGTTCCCGGGCAAGACCTGTTTTCGGCAAAATCAGCGGCACGGAAGAAACGATATCCTGGGGGCTGCCTGCTGAGTGTTCCCAGGGACCGCCAGTGCTCGCGGCAAAAACCAAAGGCGTATGGCGGACGGGGAGCGTGTCAAAGCCCGAAAGTCCTGTCTCCGGGATGGCGGCCACGGCAAGCTCCGCACGGCCTTCTTTGACCGCGTTCACAGCCCCCGCCGGGTCTCCGGTTTCGATTTCAAGATGGATTTTGGGATATTTTTCGGAAAGGGATTTTAAGAAAGGCGGCATAATCGAATAGCAGGCCGTAACCGAAGCGTAAACATGGAGTGTTCCTGAAACTTCGTCCCCGGCCGAGCGGAATGAATTGAAAATATCTTCCTGCTCTTCAAGGCATTTTTTTGCGAACTGGGCAAAATCCGCACCGGCGGGCGTGAGTTTTACTTCCCGGTTATTGCGTTCAAGGAGATTCGTGCCGGTCTCGTCTTCAAGCCGTGAAATCAGACGGCTTAAAGCAGACGGACTGAGATTCACCTTTTCTGCCGTGTGGGCAAAGTGAAGGGTCTGAGAAAGATTAAGAAAGGCCTTTAATTCAAAAAAATCCATGACAGTACTATAATTTAAAAGAAGAAAACTGAAAATAGAAAGATATTTTCTATTCATAAGATTAAAAAAATATGAAGAAAATCGGAATTTTTCAAAAAAACTGCAACATTGTCTTATTAAGTGTGTTATATTATTATTTGGACATTTTAAAAGGAGGCATTAAAAAATGTTAAAAAGATTAGGACTTGCAGTTGCTGCATTATTGATTGGCGGAATGGTTTTCGCACAGGAATCAGTTGATTTGAAGGCCAGCCCAAAAGCTGCCGGAAGCGTTGACTCTACCTATCAGTGGAAAGGTCGTCCAAAAGGATGCAAAATCGGTGAGGATATGACGATGGTCTCAAAACCTTCTGAAATTCCTGCTGGCGTAGGCTCAATCAAAGGCACAAAATTTGAAATCGTTAAGGGTGAGGCTAAATTCAAGACAGAAAACGGCATTACCGCTATCTATCACAACAACAGCTCTTCTGCAAACATCGAGAACATCGAGAAAAAGCGAAAGGCTGAATATGCTTTCATAATCGATGATGCTGCTACAATCGAATTTGGTGTTACAGGAAACGGTGGCAAAGAGCCAAGCCGATGTGTCGTCGTAAAACAGGGAGAAACACAGCTTCTCGCAATCGACAACCTTGATCAGGACGAGCCTGTCAAGACAATCACTCTGCAGAATGCTCCTGCCGGAACATACCGAATTCTCGTTCAGGGTTCACGAATTGTCACAATCAAAGCTAAAAACTAATTTCCGGACTTTGGAAGAATAGGAGATTGAAAGAGGGAAAGAAACCTTTTGAATAAAGGTGTCGTTCCCTCTTTTTTGTTTTTGGAGATTATATGAAAAAATTAATGTCATTTGTTTTTGCCTTTTTTTTCGCTGCTTTTGCTTTTGCCCAGGAAACGATTTATCTCTGGCCTGAAAAAACGGCTCCTGGCTCAAAAAATGTAAAAGTGGAGCATGAAATCGATGAGAGAAGCTCAAATCCTGAAGTCCATGACAGGGCGGAAATGGGAATCACCGAGCCTTATATGACCCTTTACAGGGCGGAAAATCCAAACGGGGCTGCGATTCTGATTGCACCGGGTGGAGCATATCAGAGGGTTGTTTACGATGTGGAAGGTGCTGACAGGGCAAAACTTTATTGTGCCGGCGGTTACACTTGCTTTGTGCTGAACTATCGCCTTCCGGGAGACGGTCATGATGAGGGGGCTTATGCTCCTCTTGCAGATGCCCAGCGGGCAATCAGGATTATCCGAAGCAGGGCTCAGGAATACGGAATCGACCCGAAAAAAATCGGTGTAATGGGTTCTTCTGCCGGCGGACATCTTGCTTCATGCCTCGGCACGAAATACGAGGAAAAAATCGGCTCAAAAATCGATGCCGTTGATGATGTGGATGCCAGACCTGATTTTATGATTCTCTGCTATCCTGTTATTACAATGTCAGATGAGGGAACTCACGCCGGTTCAAGAAGAGTCCTTCTCGGTGAAAAGCCCAAAAAGAAGGCAAAACTTGCCTTTTCAACTGACCTGCTTGTAACGGAAAAAACGCCGCCGTCTTTCATCGTCCTTTCCCAGAATGACGGCTCGGTAAAGCCTTACTACAACGGCGTTGCTTTTGCCCAAAAACTCAGCGAAAAGGGAGTTCCCTACGAGCTTCATATTTTCCAGGACGGAAAGCATGGTTTCAAGACAAAAGACGCGAATGCCACCTGCAAAGACTGGCAGCAGGTTTCCCTCAACTGGCTTAACGCCTACATCAATAAATAAAATAAATCTGTTCTGAAATCGGAACTTTCCGAGCCGCTCTAAGGAGAGCAGAAAATTGCCGTCTGTCGCTTATTTTCCAAGAGCGATTGAGCGGTCACAGGCGGCACTTACAGCCTCAATCACAGAGGCACGGAAATTGTTCTTTTCCAGGGCGGCGACTCCCTCAATCGTGGTTCCTGCCGGTGAGCAGACCATGTCTTTGAGGGTTGCCGGGTGAGTGCCTGACTGCAGGACCATTCCGGCCGAGCCGTAGACTGTCTGGGCAGCGTAAGTGTAAGCCTGACTTCTCGGCATTCCGCAGCGGACTGCTCCGTCAGCGAGGGCTTCGATAAACATAAAGACAAAGGCAGGCCCCGAGCCGCTTACAGCAGTAACGCAATCC
>JAFUHS010000192.1 GCA_017468745.1 Treponema sp.
CTCCAGCTTTGATAGAAGGGCGTCCAGTTTTTCATCTCCGAATTCAATGTTTTTGAGGACGAGGAGTTTTTCGTACTCGGTTTTCTGAGGATTTTCTTCTTTGAGCCAGAGAGGCTCGTAGACCCGCTCACCCTCCCGCGCGCCGATGATTTTTATTTCGATGTCTTTGCCCGGCTCAAGGCCGGAAAATTTTATAATCTGCTCTGCCAAATCGATGATTTTAAGAGGCTCTCCCATGTCCAGGAGATAAGAGCGGCCGTTTTCGCCTACGCCGCCGGTCTCCAAAACAAGAGAACAGGCTTCCGGAATTGTCATGAAGAATCGTTCCATGTTTTTGTCTGTGACGGTTACAGGTCCGCCTGTCTTTATCTGCTGCTGGAAGAGGGGAAGTATTGAGCCACGCGAGCCGAGCAGATTTCCGAAGCGGACGAACATGAAATTCTGATTTTTTGCAGCCTTTTTCGCATACTGAAGCACCAGTTTTTCCGAAAGCATTTTGCTGGCTCCGTAGACGCTGACCGGGCTGACGGCTTTGTCCGTAGAAATAAGCACGAATCGCTGAACTCTGGACTCAATGGCCGCGTCCAGAAGATTTTTTGTGCCGAATACATTGTTTTCGATAACCGCCACGGGATTTTCTTCCATCATGGGGACATGCTTGTATGCCGCGCAGTGGAAAATCACATCCGCTCTTGTTTTCTTTATGATATAGCGCACATATTCACGGTCCTTCATGTCGCCGATTATGGGAACTACAGTGGCTTTTTCTCCCACGCCTTCCTGCTGTAAAACATGAAGCTCCCGGTAAATCTGAACGATGGAATTCTCGCCATGACCGAAAAGATACAGTCTCTCAGCCCCTCCGCTTAAAAGCTGCCTTGAAAGCTCCGAGCCGATTGAGCCTCCCGCACCAGTAATCAGAACCCGCTTGCCACGGAGATAATTGAGGCTTTCGTGCAGGGGGATAATTACCGGAGTCCGCCCCAGAATATCCAGGGGATCGATTTCCCGTGTCTGAACCAAATGGGCTTTTCCGTCGACAATCTGGCTTACGCTGGGCAGAATGCGGATATGGGCAAAGCCGCCTTTTTTGAGTATTTCGTAAATCTCACGGATTTTTTCGGTTGGGGCAGATGGAATTGCGATGATTGCCTCGTCCAGAGGCCCGCAGCGAAGGATTTTTGCCACATCCTGAATCGGCCCAAGGACGGGAATGCCTTCGATTTGCTTTCCGATTAAATCCTTGTCATCGTCCAAAAAAGCCGCGACTGAGCCGAAAATCTTTTTTCGGAACAAGTCTTTTGCAATCATTTGACCGGCAAAACCTGCACCGATTATATAAATTTGGGAATTACTCTTCTGTAGCATAGTTGTCTTCGTAAACTTCACAGCCTCGTTTGCCTTTTTCTTTTACGATGTATAAAGCTTTGTCGGCTCGCTTAAATAATTCCTCATTGAATCCTTCCTCTGAGAAAGCTACGCCGACTGAAATCGAGACTGGTTTTATATTGTTCGTTATGTTAACGAGTTTTTCATTGATAGTCAGTATCTTTTGCTTGATAATTGACACCGCTGAACTTGAGCATTGTGGCAGAATTACCGCAAATTCGTCCCCGCCGATTCTAGCCACATAATCATCTGTACGGAAGGTTTCTGTGAGAATACGGGCAAGCTCTTTTAGGGCTGTGTCTCCGCCTGCATGACCGTAATTGTCATTTATATATTTGAAATTATCCAAATCAATGAGGAGGAGGGCAATCTGCTGTTTTTTCTCTGCTGATGCCTGGCAAATCTGCTCAAAGGCACGGCGATTTAAAATACCGGTAAGCACATCGTATTCTGCTTCTTTGAGCAGGGATTTTTCGTTTTGTGCTTTTATATCGTAGATTTCATTGTAGCTTTCTGCAAGGTGCTTGCATTCAAGTGAACCGATAACATTAAGCCGTTCGTCATTTTCGATAGATGTTTTGAATTTTTCGAGCGGCAGGACTATGAGATAGGTGAAGGCAATAAAGAGAAGGACATTTATAATGAGCAAGGCGAGGAAGAGCAGCCTCAGACGGCTGATGTTTGACCCCAAATCACTCGCATTTAAATTAAGCTCATCTTTTATCTGCTGTTCGATTGCCGCAATGGTGAGACGGCAGTTTTCGTTGATTCTTGTTTTGTAAATCAGGTAGCCTTCTCCAAAGAGATTGTTGACGGCCGTTTCCTGAAGTTTTTCGCGGGAAGTGTTTTTGTCAACATTCCGAATCTGAATCTCTGCGATTTGAGGAGGAATTTCATCGCTGTTCATGACTGTATAGGCGAGCCGAATCGCATACAGTTCCATGTTGATGAGGCTTTGCCCCTGCTGCATGGCGATTTTGAGTCTTTGAAGAGCCAAATCTTTTTCCGAACAGACCTTTTCCAGGGCTTCCAGAGCTTTCTGCTGCCTTTTAGTAAAATTTATTTCTTTTAAATAAAGTTCGACATAAGAAGTTTTATGAGTGACGACAAAAAGTCTGGCTTGATCTGTGAGATAATTTGCGCTTTCTTTAATGAGTTCAGAACTTTGCTCACAGGTAATAAATTTATCAATCGCCTTTTCTACGGCATGAAAACGATTGTTTACGGTAGTTGAGATAACCAAAATGAAACAGAAAACAATCGCAGTCACTGCGATAAAGAATACATTGAGAAACTGGATATTTATTCCTGTTACTGAGTGTTTTTGTTTTTTAGTCTGCAAATCTTATTATTTCTCCGTAAACTTCTATATTTTCTCTGGAACTTTCACTAATTACATCGGCGCATTGTTCCTGCCATTTTGAAATGTCATCAATCTCTGTAAATTCAGTGCCGTCACTGCGCAATGCCAGTTTTGCCTGATTTTCGCTTTCCAGAACGACTTTGCTGCAGTAGGTGGCGGCATATTTACCAGCCTCTATGAAAATATTTTTCTGCTCCTCTGAAAGGGAATCCCATAGATTTGAGTTGATGACAACTTCGGCGATGCCAAGTTCATGACCGTCTAAAATCATGTAGGGGGCAACCTTATTGAAATTATTCGCAAGATAATTTGAGATTGGCTGTTCTGCGATTGTAACAAGATTTGTCTGTAGGGCCGAATATAAATCCGTAAAACTGACTTCAACAGGAATCCCCTTGAAGGCAGTGACTATTCTTTTCATCATGCTGTTTCCTGCTGTCCTGATACTTTCTCCTGCAAAGTCTTCGATAGAGTTAAGTTTTTTTGTCGAGAAAAAATGCCTGAATCCTTCCTCGCTGAAGTACAGGCCTCTGACTCCAATGTTAAGATTGTATGGTTCCTGAAGAATTCTTTCGGCGACCTGAGATTCGTTGAAACGCCAGAAATGCTCATGATTTTGAAAAGTGAAAGGAATATCGAGAAGCTCATGCAGCTTGCAGTCGTACTTTACAAGGGTAGCCGGAGAAATCCGTGCAATATGAATAGAAGCCTTGGGCTGCATGACAAGTTCCATTACAGTTGGATTGTCGCCGAGGCTTCCGTCTGGATACAACATAATGGAAATGCTTCCCTTTGAAAGTTCTTCTATTTTCTGGATAAAAACCTCATCTGTCCTTGCAGATATGGAATTTGCAGGATTCGGCTCAGACATAACGAGGGAGAGAGTTTTATTTTCCTTGCATGAAATTAAGATGCAGAGGAGACTAAATAAAAAAAAACGTAAAAAAAGATTTTTCATATCTTACCTACCTATTATAAGCGCTCTCGTTTTTGCTGTCAAATAAATGCCGCCGATTCATTCAGAGCTTGTAAATCTGCCTGTTACTGCTGCCGGGCGTAACTCAAAATTTTATGATAAAATTCTGGATTTACGGCAGCACCATTTTTTATGACCTCCGAGCAGGCGTTCTGCCAAGGAGTGATGTCATCAACCTCTGCAATAGAAGCACCTTCCTCCAAAAGCCGGCTCTTTACCTTGTCTTCGTTGGTCTGGGAGAGCTTTCTGCAAAAGTCTGAGGCGTATTTTCCGGCTTCAAGGAGAATATCCTGCTGATTTTTCGTGAGCGAGTTCCAGCATTCCAGAGTGATGATTGTTTCCATTACTCCCAGAGTGTGTCCGTCAAGAATCATGTATGGAGCGACCTTGTGAAAGTGATTGGCAAGATAATTGGCAATCGGCTGTTCTGCGGCATCAACGATTCCTGTCTGCAGCGCTCCGTAAAGGTCGGCGTAGTTTACGGGGATGCTGTCTGCTTTCAGTCCTGCAAGAAGCCCCTGCATGGCGGCATCGTTTGTGCCCCTTACTTTGAGATTTTCAAAATCTTCCGTGCTAAGTAATTTTTTCGTGGAGAAAAAATGGCGGAATCCTTCTTCACCGAAAAAAAGTCCTTTGAGTCCCAGGACTTCCGGCTCGTCAAGGATTGTAGCGGCATCTTCAGAGGCGGCAAAATTCCAGAAATGTTCCTTTGATGAAAAAGTGAAGGGAATGGAAAGGAGTGATGATTTTTTGCAGCCGTACATGGCCATATTTACCGCTGACATACGGTGAATTTGAATCGTTGAATTCGGCTTGAGCATAAGCTCCATAACCGAATCCACATCACCGAGAATGCCGGAGCATTGCAGGTCGATTTTTATTTTGCCGCCAGATAGTTCTTCCACCTTTTCCTTGAAGGCCTGATCCATTTGCCCCGCAATCGTCTCGGCCGGATTGACTTCTGCCATAACCAGCGTGATTTCTCGCTCAGCGTCATCAGCCTTTTTTTTGCTGCAGGAAATAAATTGGAAGAGAAGAAAAATTGATACAATACAATAAAATAATTTCTTAAACCGCATCGAAAAACCTTTGCTTAAAATAAGTCTAAATATAATTTTCTATCACTTCATAAAAATTGTCAAATCGTATTTAAATGATATGATACGGACTGTCTCGAAAAGCTTGCTTTCAGTGATTTTTTTTTCAAAATAACTGTTTTTCTTTTTGCGACATATTGATTTAACTTAAGCAAACAGATATTATATTCTACACTGATTAGCTTCCCTCTAATCAGAACTTTGAAAAATCAAGCACCTGATTTCTCGCGGCTATGTGAAATCTGCCTTGATTAAATTATTTAGGAGCATATAAATGGCTACACGACGCAATCCTCGTTTTAAGGAATGTAGACGACTTGGTGTCAATGTTTGCGGACACCCAAAGGCACTTGACAGGGCTGGTGCACCAGCATTCAAGAAGACAAAAAAATCTTCAGACTATGCTTTGCACTTAATCGAAAAGCAGAAAGTAAAGGCTTACTACAACATCCTTGAAAAACAGCTTCACCGCTACTTTGAGCAGGCTGCAAAATCAAAAGAGATGACCGGTACGGCTCTCTTGGTTGCTCTTGAGACTCGTCTTGACAACCTTGTATACCGCCTTGGTTTCGCATCTTCAATCCGTATGGCTCGCCAGATGGTCAGCCACAAACACATTGAAGTTGACGGAAAGGTTGTTAATATTCCTTCTTACGCAGTAAAAGTTGGTGCGACAATCTCTTTGGTTGAGAAAATGCGCAAGAGCGAGCAGTTCAAGTCAACATATCTTTCAAACAACAAGGCAAAACTTGACTACCTTGAGCGTGACGACGACAATTTCACTGGTAAACTCGCTCGTCTTCCTCAGCGTTCGGAAATCCCAGTTCAGATTAACGACCAGATGGTCGTCGAATACTACAGCAAATAGTAAGAGATGTCGGACAGGTTCCGACACTGGCTGTGATTTTCTACGAGGCCGCCCTGCTTGGGGCGGTTTTTTTGTTTTTAAATGCTGTTTTTTCTTGTCATTTGGGATTTTTTTTCTTATTTTAATTTTGAAAGAGAGATTCTGAGTCAGACTCAGAATGACGAGGAGGTAATGTTATGAATTACGAGCAGTTTACCTTAAAAACACAGGATGCTTTGCAGGAAGCAAGCGCGCTTGCCCAGCAAAACGACCATTCAGAAATAGGCTTGCCCCATCTTCTGGTGGCGCTTCTGGAGCAGAAAGACGGAATCACTTCTCCAATCGTGGAGCGAATCGGCGTTCAGAAGGAAGCCCTTCTTGAAGCGGCGAGAAATCTTTTAAATACTTACCCGAAAGTTACGGGAAATGTGCAGATGCAGCTTTCAGGCGAGGCTCAGAAGGTGCTTTCCAAGGCCGAAAAGGAAATGGCGGCTTTAAAAGACCAGTTTCTTTCGGTGGAGCATATCTTACTTGCAATGGCACAGAGCGACAGCCGCACTGGTGAGCTTTTGAAGCAGTACGGAATCACCAAAGAGACAATTCTTGAAGCCCTTAAATCCGTTCGTGGAAACCAGAAAGTGGACACAAACGACCCTGAAAGCAAAATGCAGTCCCTTGAAAAATACTGCACTGATTTGACCGCCCGCGCCCGTCAGGACAAAATTGACCCTGTAATCGGCCGTGACGAAGAAATCCGCCGCGTAATGCAGGTGCTTGTACGCCGCACAAAAAATAATCCTGTCTTAATCGGCGAGCCGGGCGTTGGAAAAACGGCGATTGTTGAAGGCCTTGCCCGCCGTATCGCTTCGGGAGATGTTCCTGAAAGCCTTAAAAACAAGCGGCTTCTTTCCCTTGACATGGGAAGCCTTGTGGCCGGGGCAAAATTC
>JAFUHS010000020.1 GCA_017468745.1 Treponema sp.
CGCTGGAAATCACCGACCGGGCCATTATCGTAAGCACCGGTCAGATTTTAATTCAAGGAAGCCGCCAGGAAATCATCGACAGCCCCGAAGCAAGAGAAATCTACCAAGGCGAAGGATTTCATATGTAGGGAGCCGGTCGCCGAAGGCGATGAAACTCACTAGGTGATTTTCAAGGCGAGTCTCGTAAAAATCTGTGATTTTTCCGCGTAGGAAGACGGTCGCTGAAAGCGATGAAACTCACGGGGGGAGTTTCTCCAATTCGTTACGAGTGAGTCTCGGAAAAATATGTGATTTTTCCGCGTAGGGAGCCGCCTTCTGCATTGCTGGATAATCAGCTCAATTTCCTAGGCCAGACACTTATCCAGTGCGGCAGAAATTGCTTTTTTGTCCAGATTCTGTCCGATGATACAGAGTTTTACCATGCGGTCGCCCACGCTTTCATCCCATTCTTTTTTGATTTCAGGATTAGCGGCAAGGATTTTCTCCTGCTCATTTTTGGGAGCGGCTGCAATCCACTGTCCTGAGTAGCCGGCCTGAATCTGCCGGCCGCTTGTCTCAAAGACATAAGCCATTTCTTCCTCATCGCTGAACCACAGAAGTCCTTTGCAGCGGATGATGTTTTTTGGCCATGTATTTGCGAATTCATCGAGTTTCTGGCGGTCAAATGGCTTACGGCGGTAATAAATGAATGTTCCGATTCCGTATTCGTCTTCACTCTCACCTTCGTGGCGGTGCTCGTGGTGATGATGGTGATGTCCGTGCTCGTCATGATCATGGTCGTCATCATCGTCATGGTGATGGTCACAATGCTCGTCACAGACATGACCTTCCTCGCCATGCTCAGGATTGTCATGATCGTGGTGGTGATGATGTTCATGTTCGTCTTCATCATCATCGTCGTCAATCTCCCCCTCTTCAAGCTGCTTGCACCAGCCGGCAGAAGCATAAACTGTCTCAAATTCAAAGCTTCCTGTTGCGAGAATGTCAGAGACAGGAACATCTCCGTGGCTGGTCTCGATGATTTTTACTCCAGGATGAAGGACTTCGATAACTTTGCGGACTTTCTTGAACTGGTCTTCGGTAACCAGATCTTTCTTGTTGATGACGAGGGTTGAGCAGAACTCAATCTGCTGAACCAAAAGACTCTCGATATCTTCCTCGCCGATTTTCTCTTTTGCAAGGAGCTTGTCACCGCCTGCAAATTCGTCAACAAGGCGGGCAGCATCAACAACGCCTACAACATTGTCAAGTTTACCGTTTTTAATCAGCTCAAGTTCCTGTGCGATTGGCATTGGCTCACAAACACCGGAAGCCTCAATCATGATGTAGTCGTATTTACCAGTTTTAATGAGGTTTTCGATATTCTGTGCCAGCTGGCTTTTGAGAGTACAGCAGATACAGCCGTTCGTAAGGGGAACGATGTCGCTGGTATCGGTGATTTTTGCCCCGTCAGCGATGAGTTTTGCGTCAACATTGACTTCGCCGATGTCGTTTACGATGACAGCAACCTTGTAGCCTTCCTGATTGTTAAGGACTTTATTTAAAAGCGTGGTTTTTCCCGCGCCTAAATAACCGCAGAGCAAGGTCATTGGTGTAAGACTTTTAGCCATTTTTAACTCCTAGAATTTAACCACAGATTACACAGATTTCACAGATTTTAGTCAGTATGAGAATGTATGTAATTTTGGAAGTTTTTCTCTATAAATATACTGACTTTTATAGAAATCGGCTATACTTTTTAGACGAAGCTTTTACAGGCTGGTCTGTAAGCTGGGAGCCGCTTCTCCTTCGGTCGGAGCATTTGCGCTGTCAGCGGATGCGGCTGGGGCTGGCTCTTCTTTTTTTGGAGCTTTCAATTCCTCTGCCTTTACATTGAACTTCTGGCGTAAGGCACCGCTCGCAAGGTAGATTTCGCTTTTGCCGTTCACGCGGACATAGTTCTGCTGACCGTTGGCGGCGTCTTTTCCCACTTCAAGGCTCAGGTATTCCTTGCCGTTGTCGCTCACTTTCACAGTGATTTTTGAAGAGTCAGTGAAGCCGTATCGTTCGATTGCGTCCTCGCCTGAGGATTTTGAAATCACGGAAAGAGTTTTGATTCTGCTTAAGGCATCTGAAATCATTTTTGCCTTGCCGTTGTCTGCTTCCTCGTCGTTGACTTTCCAGAAGTCGCCGTATCTTTTAAGCAAAATGCTGCCATTTTCAGCGGAAGTAATTTCGATTGTGTCATAAGTCTTGTCGATGACAAAATCTTTTACAGAAGACCGGCTTCCCAAAATCACCTGCAGGACATAAATCAAAGCCAGCACCACCACAGAGGCGGACAAAATTGCCTTTCTAAGCATTATATTTTTAAAATTCATAATCAACTCCATATCTTTGTCCACAGATTTACACCGATTACCACAGATTATATTTTTTATAAAACGAAAATCTCTCATATTACACGACAGATTTTCGTATATCATACTTCCTTAATCTGTGTATATCTGTGCTAATCTGTGGATTCTTTTCATTTTTCAATTCTCGAATCGTTCGGGTTGTATCGCTCTCGAATGGCCCGTTTTTTGGCTTTGATTTTCACGAGAACCAAAAGACCGCAGAGAGCGACGATTACCACAAGACCGATTTCGTTGAAATATTTTGCCACGGTGGAAGCGGCAGGATTCTTTACGGTGAGAGTGTTGAGCGACAAGCCCTTGGTGCGCATAGTACACAAATCTTCCTCGCCGTTAAGGTAATCCACGGCGTTTCGGACGAACATTGAAACAGGCTGGCTTCCTTCCGCATCCAGAAGCTGGGCGTTGTTAAACATGGCGATTCGTCCGCCGCCCAAAATAGAGCTTCCCACCACGAGGATTTTTCCGTTTTGGACAGATTTTGCCAAATGGTCGCTGGAAGAAATCGCCGAGTTTTCAGCAGATTCATTCTTCTTTTCTGCCTCACCTTCCTTTTCAGCGGCTTTTGGCTTTTCGCTGAAGGCTGAAGAGAATTTTCCCTCAACAAGGACAGCGAGATTTTCGCTCGCCATGGTTGACTTGTCGCTGGGAACTGAGATGAATCGAGGATCGGCACTGCTGTTTGAATCCACCGTCCATGATTCCTTTGAAGATTTTGCCAGAACCGTGACGCGTGCGTCCTTGTTTTCCTTTGCCGCGCTCACATCAAGGGGAGCATTCTGGAAGAAAATCACGTAGCCCAGATTTTTTGTGACGGGGCTTTTCTGGTCAAGGGTATTTTTCTGCATCATCGGGGCGACATAGAAATTCATCTTTCCGTACTGGCGGTCAGTCTGGCTGAAACAATTGGTGTCATAGACATATTTTTTGCCAACCGAGATTCCCCATTTCTCAAGATTCTTTTCCAGTCCTGTGTTAATCGGATTGTAAGTCGGCTGAGAGTATGGATTTGCCTGAACTTCCTCAAAGGGATCAAGGAAGAGAAGGACATTTC
>JAFUHS010000193.1 GCA_017468745.1 Treponema sp.
ACAATAACCTTAGAGTCATACCCCAAAGTAAGATTTTCACAAGTCAACTGTGACATAGAATTTCCTTAAATTCCTCACAGAGCTTCAGAGTTCACAGAGAGATTTCTTACTAGGAAAATTCCTCTGTGCTCTCCGTGCCCTCTGTGAGGGAACTATTTTAATGCTTCAAGATTGGCGCGCATGATGTCCAGGTAGTTGGCGCCTTTTTTGGCTTGTTTCAGCGTGACAGACTGCATGGAATCCAAGGTGACGATTGGCGCGCTTTCCCGATTTGCGCTTGAAATAACAGTACGGGCGATTTTTTTGTCCGCGCTTTCGGTTACGAAGACCGCCTTTGCGTCCAGTTCCTGACATTTCTTTGCCAAGAAAGCGATTGTCTCAAAGCTGGCCTCGGTTTCGGCAGAGCATCCGACAAAAGCCGCATAATATTTAATCCCGAATTCATCGGTGAGATAGCGGAAGGGGAAGCGGTCACAGACGATGATTGTCTTTCCGCCGAATTCGTTGGCATAAGCCTCTTTGAGTGAAGAAAGAGCCTGAACATAGCTTACGAGATTTGCCATGTAAATCTGAGCGTTTGCCTCGTCTCTTTCCATGAGAACGCGGGCTATTTCGTTTGAAGAAGCAATGGCATTGTTAAGAGAAAGCCAGACATGCTCGTCGAATTCGCGCTCCGCGCGCTCATGACCGGCAAGTTCCGGTACATGCGCCTCGCCTTCCTCGAGCTCGCTTTCGTCATCTGCCTGCATTCCTTCAACGATTTCTTCTTCCTTGACGAAGCCTTTTAGCACTTCCATAAGATTGATGACGACCTGATTTTCGTTCCCGGCATTTTTGAGGGCATCGCTCACCCATTGGTCAGACTCGCCGCCCACATAAATGAAAATGTCAGCCGTGGAGATTTTTACGATGTCCTTCGCCGAGGGCTGATAAGAATGTAAGTCAACGCCGTCCTTTAAAAGCAAATCCACCGAGACATTATCGCTGCCAGCTGCAATATTCCTAGCCCAGTCATAAGCCGGAAAAACGCTGGCAAGCACGGTGATTTTCTCGGCTTTTCCAGCAGAAGCTGAATCCGCATTTTTCCCCCGGCAGGAAGTAAAAGATAAAATAAAGCACAAACAGCAAAGATTAACACAGATTAAAAACAATTTTCTCATAAAATTCCTCATTTCTGATTGCTAATTTTTCACACATTCCCTGCACACCCCGTACAGAGTGGTCTCCCCCACACTCAACTCAAAGCCGTCGCTGGACTCAAGGGCGTTCAGGAGCCGCTCAGTCTGCTCATGCTCCATGTGGAAGATTTTGCCGCATTTTGTGCAGGACAGATGGATGTGATTCCTGCAGGAAGCGTTCCCGCAAAACTGGTAGAAAGACTCGTGACTCCCCGCCTTTGTGACCCGCTTGATTTTCTGCTCGGACTCAAGCTCCGCAATGTTGCGGTAAACAGAACTTTTGCTGATGTTCCTGCCCGCCAAAGCCTGAGCTATTTCTTTAGCAGAAAAGGTTTTGTCGGGATTTTCGGTAAGGAAAGAGAGAAGTGCCGCGCGCTGTTCCGTGTTGTAGGTCATTTAAATTCCTCTCGCAAGATTCTCTTTACAATTTAAGAATTGTTCTCAAATTATATACATTGCACTGCTTGTGTCAATATGGGAATTAGTCGCAAATTATTTGAGGGCGGATGCTTTTTTCTTTATTATTGGAAAAATTGTGCTATAATTAAGACTAATGGTCTCCAAAAAAGATTTTAAAATCAGCCTTCTTGTTGTAGCTTGCATTCTTCTCAATGTTGGCGGAAAGTATTTTGCATCATTTTTTAGTCTTCCACTCTGGCTAGATTCTTTAGGAACGGCAATCTCTTCTTATATCCTCGGACCTGTCTGTGGAGCTATTGTAGGCTTCACCATGAACATCGTTTACAGTCATTTTGAAGTTCATTCCTATATTTATAGCATTACAAGCATCTTTATCGGAATAACCATCGGTCTTCTTGCCAAAAGAAAATGGTTTGACAGTCTTTTTGGAACAATGAGTGCGAGCGTTATCGTAACCATGATTGCAGTCTCTACCTCTGTCATCATGAGCTGGACTCTTTCAGACGGCATGACAAAAAATCTGTGGGGAGACGGCGTCATCAAATATCTCGAAGAATTGGGAATGCCGTTTTTTTTGAGTTCGGTTTTCGGGCAGTTTTATATAGACTTTCTTGACAAAATCGTCACCCTACTCGCCCTTTATATTACGATAAAAATCTGGAAAAAAAGAGAGTCCATAAAAAAAATCATATCAAAAAGGCTCATTTTCATTTTTTTACTCGGAACCGTGTTTTTTATCCCCGGTCAAAAAGGCAATGCCCTCAATCTAAACGAAAAATTTAATTCCTATGTCCAGACCATTTACTCCTCAAACAACAAGCTTCCCTGTGGAGAGGCAAATGACATAGCCCAGACCCCAGACGGCATTCTGTGGATTGGAACATACGCTGGTCTTTACCGCTACAATGGCAGCGAATTCAGACGGATGAAAGATTTTGAGACGGTACGGAATGCCAATTGTCTTTTTGTCGATGAGGAAGGCCGACTATGGATTGGAACCAATGACAACGGGCTTTCAATCTGCATCAACGGCAAAATCGTAATGTCTTTGGATAACACGAAGGGGCTTCCATCTAATTCTGTCCGGGGAATCAGAAAGGGAGCAGACGGCTATTACTATATAGGAACTTCCGTCGGAATCCTTGTGCTTGAACTTAATAACGGGCTGAGAATCTGCAATATCATAAATGACATAGGCTACACTGTCAGCCTGAGCGCAGATAAATCCGGATTTGTGTCAGCGGTCACATCAAGCGGAGAGCTTTTCATCCTCAATGAAACGGAACTCCGCTATTCCCAGTCTCTGAATGTCGACAAGGAATTCTTCACTTGCTGTGCTTTTGACGAAAACGGAATTCTCTACGCGGGGACTTCAAAAAATCATATTTATCTTTACAAAATTTCTGAGGAAAAAGCAGAACTGCTCAGAATCGATTCATGCAAATCACTTAATCACATAAACTCCATTTATTTCGATAGAAACAGAATCTTTGTCTGCACGGATAACGGCATCGGCTATTTTAGCGAAAACGGGCAATTCCAGATTATACAAACAGGTCCCTTCAATAATTCAATCGACAACATGACAATAGACTATCAGGGGAACTATTGGTTCACATCTTCACGGCAAGGTCTGCTCCGTCTTTCAGCATCACCTTTCATAAATTTATACAATTCTCTTGGAATCCGCAAAAAAGTTGTAAATTCCGTTTATGAATGGAATGGCGACTTATATGTGGGAACAGATGAAGGACTCGATATTATCAGAAACAACAAAATAGTCAGGAATTCACTCAGCGACTTGCTTGAAAAAATAAGAATCCGCTGCATTTTGCACGATTCAAAAAATCATCTTTGGCTTTGCACTTATGGCCGCGGTCTAATAGAAGTCAGCGAAAACAGCGGGCCAAAATATTATGACAGCTCGCTTGGCACTATAGGAAACAGAGTCAGGACGGCAATCGAGCTGCATGACGGGCGAATTCTTGCGGCAAGCGAAAAGGGGCTTTCTTTTATCAAAAACGGAAATATTGAAAAAGTCGTAAGTTACAGCACAAACGAAAATAATGCGGTCATCCTATCGCTCATGGAAACAAAAGAGGGTCTTATTTTAGCCGGAACTGACGGTAACGGACTTGTCTTAATCAAAAACGATGAGATATGCAGACTGTTTTCTATTAAAGATGGACTTAGCAGCGGAGTCATTTTACGCACGGTAAGAGAGCCGACAGGAAAAGGAATTTATATCGTAAGCAGCAACGGACTCTGTTACATGGACGAAAATCATAAAATCCGGCCGATAAAGAACTTTCCCTACTTCAACAACTATGATATTTACGCAAACAAAGCAGGGCAAATCTTCGTTCTCGGAAGTTCTGGAATTCATGTCGTAAACAACAGCGATTTGCTTAACGACTCAGTATCCATGCAATATGACTTGCTCGACGCAAAGAGCGGACTCAATTCAAGTCTGACGGCAAATGCATGGAGCTATATGGATGAAAACGAGAATCTCTATCTCGCATGTGGAAGCGGTGTTTATATCGTGAACATGAACGATTACATTTTCGGAAATCAAACTTATCACATGATGGTCTCTTCCGTTAATCTTGATTCAAAGCCATTTCCAATTGACCGAAGTGAAGTGCTAATCGTGGGAAGAGAGATTAGAAAAATCGAATTTTTCCCGGAAGTCGTTAATTACACCGTCAGGGATCCGATTGTAGGATACTGGCTCGAAGGTTTTGAAACTTCTGAAATCAAACTGCCCCAGAGCGAACTTACCAGCGTCACCTATACGAATCTTCCTTCTGGGAACTACATATTCCACACGGCAATTTACGATAAAAATCAAAATGTAGTTGAGCACAGCCGCTATGAGATTCTAAAAGAAAAAGCCATATACGATACGACTTATTTCAAAATCTACATGATTCTGGTAACGATTCTCGCAATCGCGTGGCTTACATGGTTCGCCGTACGCACTCAGCTTCAGCATCGCCTTGAAATCCAGAAACAGCAGTTGGAACTGGCAAAAGATCAGATTCGCATGGGAAACGAAACAATTCTTGCAATCGCAAAAACAGTCGATGCAAAAGACGAGAATACCAGCCAACATTCCATGCGGGTCTCAGAATACTCGGTTCTCATCGCCCATGAACTGGGATTTTCTGAAGACGAATGTGAAAACCTCAGACGGGCAGCTCTACTCCACGATATAGGTAAAATCGGAATCCCAGACCGGATTCTGAACAAGCCAACCCGACTTGATGACGATGAATATGCGATAATGAAGTCCCATGTCACTCGGGGTGCAGAAATCCTGAAAGATTTCACGATTATTGACCATGTACAGGACGGTGTTCTCTATCACCACGAAAAATACGATGGAAGCGGCTATCCTCAAGGCTTAAAAGGCGAAAATATTCCTCTCTACGGCCGTATTATCGGTGTAGCAGATGCATTTGACGCAATGACGGCAAACCGTGTCTATCGAAAACAGCTGGATTTCAGCTATGTGCTGGAAGAATTAAAACGATGCAGGGGGACGCAGTTCGATCCTAAAATAGCCGATATAATGCTGAACCTTATCGCAAGCGGGAAAATAGACATCAACGCGCTTTATGAAAAATCTATGGGTAAAAAATCCACCGGAGTATGCTCATGAAACGGAATATAATCATTACCTCAATCACAGCCTTTCTATTTCTACTGACATTCGCAATCACTCACCTTTGTTTCCACAACTACCTTTCAAAGGAATACACGGTAAAAATCGGCTTTGTGCACGAAGGCGACGAAAGCATCCCCTACACGAATAATTTTATACGAGCCCAGCACACAATTGCAGAACGATTCGGCAATAAAGTCAATATCATCGCAAAAAACAATGTTACGCCGGATGAACTGGACAAAACGCTTGATGAGCTTGTGAAAGAAAACTGCAAAATTATTTTCACTACAAGCTATTCCCACGCCATTATCGCAAAAGAATTCGCCGAAAAATATCCAGAAATCCAATTCTGTCAGGCGATGGGCGACAATGCAGGTGAAACTCCTGTTCTCAAAAATTACCACACCTTCATGGGCGAAATTCACAAAGGATTTTATGTCGCTGGCATTGTCGCCGGACTAAAATTAAACGAGCTTGTCGATAAGTCAATCATTACGACAAAAGAAGCCAGACTCGGTTTTGTCGCAACATATCCTTATGCAGGCTCAATCTCAAGTTATACGGCCTTCTTATTGGGTGCGATTTCGGTCTGTCCCGAAGCAAAAATGAATGTCCGCTACACTTATTCTTGGAGTCATTTTTCTGAGGAAAAAAACTGTGCAAAAGATTTGATAGACGACGGCTGCATAATCATCGCACAATGTACTGACACGACAGGTCCTGCAATCGCATGTGAAGAAAACAGCTCAAAAAATGTATTCCACATAGGCTACAACCAGAGCATGATAGATATAGCACCGAAAACATCTCTTACCAGCACAAGAATCAACTGGAGTCCATTTATAACAGGCGCAGTTCAGGCCGTTCTAAAAAACAAGTCAATCGAAAATACTGTAAAAGGCCGTTCCCGAGGCACGGACACAGGAGCGGGATTTGATTTAAACTGGGTTCAACTGCTTGCACTCAATACGGATATTATTCCAGCGGGAACTGAAAAAGCTGTCGAAAAGACTATACATAACTTCAAAAAAGGAAAGCAAAGCGTTTTCCTCGGAAACTATATCGGGGTAAATCCATATAACGATGAGGATACATACAATCTTGCAAATGAATACAAGGAAAATGCCACATCCTCATTTCCTACTTTTTATTATGTTATAAGAGAGCTGATAAGCATAGACGAACAATCATTATTTTAAATTAACATTTACAATTTTTTACATTCGCATTATCATATTGCTATAAAAGGGGTTGTTAGTTATATGAAGCTATCAAATTACTTCAAGTTTTTCCTATCGGTTTCATTCCTTTCAATTTTGTTTTCTTGCAGCAAGGATACAAAATCTCTTCAGAATGGGACTTTCACGGGCAAAGGTGATGGTCGCAATGGCGCAATCGAAGTCTCTGTCACAGTTGAAAACGGCAAGGTAACGGATGCAACGATTACTACTGATAATGAGACTCCAGAAATTGCCGGAGGTGCAGAAAGCGCAATCATAAGCCAGTTCTTAAAAGACGGAAACACAGACAATATTGATGTCGTATCTGGTGCAACACTCAGCTCAAACGGTCTTTTATCGGCTTTGGATGCGGCTCTTGATGCATCACGGGGATTCTCACCGGAAGATGTCACTTTTAACGATACGGAATGTGATATCGTTATCATAGGGGCAGGCGGTGCCGGTCTAACGGCGGCAACAGAAGTCGCAAGCCATGGTCTCAAAGTCATCGCTCTCGAAAAGATGGGAATTGTCGGCGGTAACTCAAATTATTCTACCGGCGGAATCAACGCTTCTTATACAAAAGAGCAGGAAAGACTTGGAATCACCGACTCACCAGAAGTTTTCTATGAAGATACGATGAAAGGCGGGCAGTATCTTAATGATCCTTCTTTGGTTCGCACTCTTGTAGATAAATCGGCGGCAATCGTCGAATGGCTTCAGGCCGCTCCAATCAATGCAGATTTAAGCGATGTAGGTATGTTTGGCGGAGCTACGAACAAACGAATTCATCGTCCAAAAGGTGGCGGAGCAATCGGAGCGCATCTTGTTCCCCGTCTGCATAAGGCAGCCTACGATCAAGGAGCAGTGATTCGCCTCAATAATAAAGTTATCGATATTCTCGAAGAAGATGGTAAGGCTGTCGGCGTAAAAGTTTCTTACAGCGGCGGTGAATACACTATAAGGGCAAAAGCGGTCATAATCGCAAGCGGCGGTTTTGGTGCAAATCCAGATATGATTGTTTTCTATCAGGCCTCCCTCAAAGGTTTTGGAACGACAAATCACCCTGGCGCAACTGGCGATGCCTTCCCCATGGTCGAAAAATTCAACGCCCAGCTTGTCCAAATGGAGCAGATTCAAACACATCCTACGGTCGTAAAGGGTACCGGCATAATGATTACAGAGGCTGTCCGGGGTAACGGTGCGATTCTTGTCAACAAAGGCGGAAGACGCTTCGTAAATGAAATGGAAACGCGGGATATTGTTTCCGGTGCCATTCTAAGCAACCCAGGCAAAACAGCCTTCCTTGTCTTTGATCAGGGGGTCAGGGATTCCCTTGCCGCAATTGAAGTCTACGCAAAACAGAATTTGCTCGCAGAAGGCAAAACCATCCGCGAAATGTCAGACAAAGTCGGTATAGACGGTGTCGCTCTCGAATACACCATTGACGAGTACAATAAAGGAGTTGAGGCAAAACATGATAAAGATTTCAACCGCAATCCCGCCAGCATGGAAAGAGCTATCGTAAAAGCCCCCTTCTATGCGATTGAGGTTGAGCCGGCCGTCCACCACACAATGGGTGGGCTAAAAATCAACACAAAGGCAGAGGTCATAAATAAAAGCGGTCAGCCAATTCCAGGTCTGTTTGCGGCAGGCGAAGTCACGGGCGGCGTGCATGGAGCAAACCGTCTGGGTGGAAATGCTGTCGCAGATTATTGCATTTTCGGTAAAATTGCCGCTGACAGTGCAATTGAATATGTAAAATCAGCGCAATAGCGTTAGAGCTTCTCTTCGCCACCATCTTTCCATGAACAAGGATGGCGTTTCCAATCTCGAGGTCTGTCCTATGTAGGGCGTGATGACCGTGAGATTTTCTTTTTCGGCGGCAAGCAGAAACCTCTCAACAGGGTCGTCCCAGCCGTGGCGGGAAAGGACTATCGCCCCCCAGTGAATGGGCTGCACGACCTTCGCTCCCAGAATTTTCGCGGCATGAGCCGATTGCTCCGGGAACATATGTACTTTCGGCCACTGAACATCGTACTGACCACATTCCATGAGGGCAAAATCAAAATCACCGTATTTTTCATGGATTTTCTCAAAATGAGGGGCAAATCCAGAATCTCCGTTTTCAAAAATCTTGTGATATTCGTCTTTTAAAACCCAACTGCACCAGAGAGTCGCCATGCTGTCTACGAGTTTGCGGCCAGAAAAATGCTGGGCTGGCGTACAGGCAATCGTAAGCCCATTGATTTCGATTTCTTCCCACCAAGCCATATTAGTGATTTTTTCAGCTTTTACCTTCCAGCGTTTAAGATGATTTTCAACGCCTAAGGGCACGACATATTGCTTAACTTTAGAGTCGATTTGACAAATCACATCATAATCCAAGTGGTCGTAATGGTCGTGGGAGAGAATCAAAATGTCGATTTCCGGCAATTGGGCAACGCTCACTGGCGGATGAGAAAATCTCTTGCTTCCCGCCCAGCTGACTGGCGAAATCATCTCGGAAAATACGGGGTCAATCAGAATATTCATGCCGTGCATTTGAAGCAAAAGAGAAGAATGTCCAAACCAGGTGACGCGGAATTCCTCAATTGACAGGCGGCTTTCAGGGGAAGAAAGATAATCTGGTGTTTTAGTTGGAAATTCAAAATCAGGGCGAGGCTCTCGTTTTGAGAAAGTGAGGGGATCCGGAGCGGCATTTTTGTCCATAACCGCAGAAAAGTCCTCTTCATTGTGGAATTTCTTCCCATCAAAATTGGCGGCACGCTCAGCATAATTCTTACGGTCAGCCTTATTGGCTTTCCCGCCAAAAGGCTTCCATACTTTCAAGAAAACAAAGGCAAAAAGAGAAAGGACTGCAAGAGTTCCGACAATCACAATTCCAATAAGTGCAAGAAAATGAAGAATTTTTTTCATAGGCTAAATATAATAAAAAAAAACGGGGCTAGACAAGAGAAAAACAAAAAAAATACCGAGGCTCTTGAAGAAACAGTCAAAATTTCAAGACCCCGGTATTCATTGGATGCTGCATCTCTACCTACAACACCCGATAAACTCAACTCCGCCGAAATCACTGAAAGCAATTTCTTAAAGAGGTACTAAAAGAGTTAGGTATAGCTAACTTTCATAGATATTAAACCATTTTGCTGATTTTTTGTCAACAACTTTTGTTAGCTTTATACAACTTTTTTTAGGATTTTTAGTTTTTATCGACCCATTTTTGAATTCCTGCCACAACATCTGCGTCAACCTGATGCTCAACACGGCAGGCATTCTCTTCGCACTGGTCTTCAGGGAGACCGGTGATTTTCTGCAAAAAGACCGTCAGCAATTTGTGACGATTGTAAATGTCTTCAGCCTTTGCCTTGCCCTTTTCGGTGAGTTTGAGCATATTTCCCATGCCGAATTCAACATAGCCGTCTTTTTCGAGCAAGCCCATGGCACGGCTGACACTTGGGCGTGAAACACCGAGTTTGTTTGCCACATCTACAGAACGGACAAATCCATTTTCTAACTGTAATCTTAATATTGCTTCAAGGTAATCTTCGCCCGATTCGTACATACTTTAGCCTCCTGATATAATGTACGAGTCGCATTTTGATTCGTACATTGTATCCTCCAGAAAAGACGGTGAACCTATTATAACCGAGAAATCCTTTTCATGCAAACTTTATCGCAAATCACCGGTCGCGTCGAAACAGCGGTCACCGATTTTCTCGATTTGGCGGATAATGTCCATGTACAAAAGCTCTGAGCGGACATCACCACCGCTTTCAAGGCGGCCTCGGGCAAGTTTTCTCAGGGCGATTCGCTCATCGTCAATCTGCTGCTCAAGCTCGCTGGCAAACTGGAACTGTTCGGGAGTGAGCCGCTGAATCTTTGAAACATTCTTGTAGATGAAGAACATAAGCTGGCGGGCAAGCTCAAAGTAAGGAAGCAGACGGTCGAAATCCTCTTTATTGAACTTCATTTCTTTTTCGATTGCCTTTTTAAGCTGGTAAGCGATGTTGAGGCAACCGTCAGCCATAGCCTCCATTTCGGAGATAAGCTGCATCATAAGAGCGACATTGTCTTTTGCCTCGTCGGAAAGATGCAGGTGGGTACAGCGGACTAGATACTGGGTAAGCTGCTCGTTCATCTGGTCACAATAATCTTCGGTTTTGACGATTTCCTCGTATCCGCCGGTGACAAAATCAGAATTGAAATTCGCAAAGCCCGTCTGCAATTCATCGAACATCTGGGCAACCTTATCGGAAAAGAGCTTCACTTCACTCTGGGCACGGAAAACACAGCCTTCAGGAGATTCAATGGCCATTCGCTCGTTGAATTCAAGCTTGTAGACCGTACCCTCAGAAATTTTATTGTCTTTAATAAGGATACTGACGAATTTTGAAATCTGATTGACGAAAGGAATGAAAATCACCGTACCCATGACTTTGAAAGCCGTATTCAGCATGGCGATTCTGAAAACAATATTGTGGCCGGGCGAGACGAATTCGACAAAAGCCATAAAAGGATTGAAGAAAATGAGGGCGATAATGACCGTAGCCACATTGAAAAGCACATGAACTGCCGCCGTTCGTTTTGCGTTTGCGTTGGCACCGATAGCCGCAAGAATCGCGTCCACAGTTGAGCCGACCGAGCTTCCGATAATCATCACGGCACCGAAACGCCAGAATTCGTTGAGCTCCTCGATGCTGGCATTTCCTTCCTTCGACATTGCCACAGCCATACCGATGACAATTGCCGACATTGCAGAAGAAGAGTGAATAAGGGCAGTAAGGATAATTCCGATAAAAAGACCGATGACATAGCTGATTACGCCAAAATCGTTGACGGCATCGATAAAGTGAATGACGAAGGATTTTACAGCTGGAACGGCGAAAAAGTCCGAGAGTCCGCCGAGTCCAAAAAAGAGAAGACCGAAGCCCATAATGGCGAGCCATAAGCCTTCTTTTGATTTTAAGCGTTTAAGGATATAAAGAATATAGCCTAAGCCGAAAATCGGAACAGCATAATCTTTGATTTCAAAACTGGAACCAAGGGCGACAATCCAGCCCGTAATCGTGGTACCGATATTTGCACCGAAGATGACTCCGATTGCCTGTGTGACTGAAACAAGCCCCGCGTTCACAAAGCTGACCAGCATGACCGTGGTAGCACCAGAAGACTGGATAATCATGGTGAGGATACAGCCAGTCAAAAGCCCGACGAAACGGTTTCCTGTCATGAAAGCGAGGGCCGTCTGTAACTTTTGGCCGGCGCTTTTTTGAATTCCGTCACTCATAAGTTTCATGCCGTAAAGCAGGAAACATAAACTTCCGGCAAAATTAATCAGGTTCAGTATCATCTTTTTGCTCCGCTACTCGACCATTTGCCGTGCGACCGTTCTCCCGGCAATCGAAAGAATCAACTCACTGTCTTTCTGTGCAATATAAGGAATCGTGACCAATCCGCCTGTATGCTTTATTGTAATAATCTGGTTTCGCACTCCGTCTTTTGAAGATTCAAGAGTCATCTCAACGGCATAGGGATAATTCGGAAGGTTTGCCGTGAACAATCCCATTATCTCGTCGCCTTTTTGTTTTTTGGGAAGGGCAATTTCTGCCGTTACCCGCGCATAGTTCGGAACATACTGATTTGAAAGTTCCTGCTGGCTTGTAACTGTGCCTTCCGTTTCGTTATCACCGGCAATGTGAACCGTAAAATCAAAAACGACTTTGGAAGATGCCATAGTCTGCAAGAGTTTTGCAATATCAAGACCCGTAATTTTTGGAACACGAGTATTCTCATATTCAGGACCGCGGCTGACAATCAATTTAACAGTAACAGGATTTGAAATAATCGTGCCCTCAGGCGGGTCTTGTGCAAGAATCGTCCCCGCATCGCTTTGGTCAGACTTATAAGATGGCTCTGCAAGAACGATAAGGGGTCTCGTTGAGCCAGTAAACATGGTCTGCAAGTTGATTTTTACATCATCGTAATTTTGACCGATATAGTTTTCCACATGATCAAGAATCGTGCCACGGCTGACAGTGAGATTGATTCGTCGACCAGCCTTTACGATTGAACCGCCTTCAGGATTCTGAGCGAGAATTTTACCCGCATCATCAGGACTATCAGTATATTTTAGCTGGATTTTTGGATACAACTCTTTGACCTGCATTTCAAGAAGGGCGGTGGTGAGTTCCTTGCCCTCAACATTCGGAACCATGACCTGTTCAGGTCCCCGCACTGTGGCAAAAAAAGTAATCCAGCAGATTGCGAACATAAGCACGAGCGCAATGATAACCACCAGTAAAAATGATTTTTTATTCTCGTTGATAGCGGAAACTGTCTTTATTCCTTCGTTTTTTAGATTTTCCGCGACTTCTCTGGGCTTAAACTTCTTAAGTTTCATTTCTTTTAGTCCGTCTTTTGATTAAAACTCCGAAAACAATTCGGAATAAGAGTTCCTCTACTCTAATATAGAACCGACAAAATTTCTAGCACCATTGAGAAAAGACTTATAATCCATGGCCTTTTTTTTCTCCTGATGCAATTCCGTCACGACAAGAACAGAGCCGTCACCGCAGGCAATTTCGATTCCCACAGCCTTCCGGTATGGAAGAACAGTGCCGGCTTTTTCCGAAGATTTGCCTTCACCAACTTTAGCTCTAAGAATCGTGACGCGAACACCATTAAAGGAAGAAAAACAAAGGGGATAGGGCGTGAATGCCCGGATTTTTCTCTCAATGACCGCCGCACTTTCATTCCAGTCGATTTTTCCGTCTTCTTTTTTGAGGAATTCCGTGTAGCTGGTCTCACCAGACTGTTTTTTTCCAAGAATCTCTGAATCAGAATTGGAAATTTCCCTGAGAACCTTTTTGAGGAGTTTGACACCCGCCTCAGTTACAGCACTCGACTGACCGTCACCGTCCATCAGGGAAAGAGTCGTTTCACTGCCGTCTAGCGGGATTTCAGTCTGGGCGAGAATGTCGCCTTCGTCAGTTGCAAGAGCCAGTTTTTGCACCGTGATTCCAAGACTTTTGTCGCCGTTGAGAAGAGCCGCGGGAACAGGAGTGCAGCCACGGTATTTGGGAAGGGCGCTCGGATGCAAATTGATTCCGCCAAGAGGGAAAAGTGCGAGGAATTTTGGCCCGAAAATGCGGCCGTAATCGAATGAGACCAGCAAATCCGCCTTCAAAGGAGAAATTGCTTCCCTCGCCTCGCTCATGAGGTGGTCGAATTCAAAGACAGGAATATTGTTTTCCCGAGCCACCACAGAGACTTCCGTGGGAATCAAATCTGAGTGCCGCCCTCTCGTCGCAGGTGGATTTGTGAGAACTCCGACAACCTGAAATCCACATTCCTTTTGAGCGGAAACAAGATTTTTCAGAACGATACTGGATGCAAGGGGTGAGCCTGCGTAAATTATCCTTAATTTTTGCATAAGTTTTATTTTGAAGCCTTTTTCGCTTCTTTTGCGGCAATTTTAGCTGCAATCTTGGCGGCTTTTTTTGCCTTTTCGGCTTCTTTTTTAGCTGAACGCTCCAATCTTTTTTTCATTTTTTCTGTGATTTCAGCGGCAATCTGAGGGTCTCCGCGGTCGATGTAAACGATTCCTTCAAGATGGTCGTACTCATGCTGAATGATTCTGGCCAAAAGTCCGTCTGCTTCCAGTGTAAAAGGCTTTCCGTTCTCGTTGAGAGCCTGAACGGTGACTTTTGATGGCCGCTTAATTGTTTCGTTAAAGCCAGGTAGTGAAAGACAGCCTTCGTCGTAATCACACAAATCATTGCTAGTGGCGACAATCTGAGGATTAATAAAAACACGGCGGATTTCATCGTCAGAAATGATTACGAAATAACGGCGGGAATCGCCAATCTGAGGAGCGGCCAAACCAACGCCGTCCGCCTCCAGCATAGTCTCAAACATTTCGTTGAAAGTCTCGCGGAGAGAATCATTGATTTCTTCTTCCTTAACCGGAAGAGCCTTTTTTCTTAAAACTTCTTCGCCTAATTTGTAAATTTTCATGGAAACAACCTGATTGTAATAATTATAGAAGAAAATAAAAGCGGTTGACGGGAGTCGGACCCGCCTCACAGGCTTGGGAAGCCCGGGTACTACCGATGTACTACAACCGCAAAGTTTTTACTATGATATTGCAATTTCGGTTTTATTGCAATCTGACCAATTTTAGCCGAGACGAATTCGGGCAGCACGAGCGTGTCCTGCCAGTCCTTCAGCATCACCCAAAACGCCTGAAGCCTCTGCCGAAGCAATCGCACCCTTAGAACCTGGAATCGTTCGCAAAGTCGTGACAGTTTTGAGGAAGACCCGGACACTAAGGCCACCGGTGAATCTTGCGCTTCCACTGGTCGGAAGTGTGTGGTTAAGCCCCGCCGCATAATCGCCAAAGACCTCTGCGCTTCCGTGACCGATGAAAAGAGAGCCGTAATTGTGAACGAGGGAAGCGATTTTATCCCGCTCTGAGCCTTCTTCCATGGCAAGTTCCAGATGCTCAGGGGCTTTTTTATTGGCACATTCAGCCGCCTCTTCAAGATTTTTGCAGATGATGATTCTGCCGCAATTTTTAATGCTCTGCTCTGCCGTCGACTTTGTGGAAAGAGTGGCAAGCTGTTTTTCGATTTCTTCTGCCACGGCCTTTGCCAATTCTTCTGAGTCCGTAGCCATAACAGGCTGAGCCACGATGTCATGCTCTGCCTGAGCCAAAAGGTCTGCGGCAACCCAAGAAGGATTTGCCGATTTGTCCGCAATGATGAAAACTTCTGTGGGACCTGCCACCATATCGATGCCGACAGTACCGTAAACCAGCTTTTTTGCCTCTGCGACAAATTTGTTGCCAGGACCTACGATAACATCAGTGCGTGGAATTGACTGGGTTCCAAAAGCCATCGCTCCGATTGCCTGGGCTCCTCCGCAAGCAAAAGCCTTGGTAACGCCGCAAATGTAGGCCGCCGCCATAATGTTTTCGTCAGCATAAGGCTTTCCGCCAATGAAAGGTTTTCCAGGAAGACCAGTTCCATCTTTTTCGGCTTTTGCCTTATCCTCAGGGTGAACGCGGGAAGGAGTACACAAAATCACTTCCTTAACACCTGCCGCCACCGCCGGAGTAATGGTCATCACAACTGTTGAAACGAGAGGAAAGCGACCTGCCGGAACATAAACGCCTGCACGATCAACAGGAATATTTTTTTGCCCCGTAAAAACGCCCTCGGTAAGCTCAATCTCAAAATCATCAAAAGACTCACGCTGTTTTTTTGCAAAACGCAAGGCAAGGTCGTGAGAATATTCAATCGCCTTGTACAAATCAGGATTTTCACGCTGCATTTTCTCAGCAGCAGCCTTAAGCTCAGCCATGGGGATTTCAAGGGAAGAAGGAGCTGAGACATCAAATTTAGCACCATATTCAGAAAGAGCAGCATCACCACGATTTTTTACATCTGAAAGAACATCTTTTACAATATCAATAGAAGAACCGAAATCACGGCCTGTAAAGAATTCAGGCTCAATTTCAGCGTAGGACTGTATTTTTATCATAGGAATAATATAGCGAATTTTAGCATGGATTACTAGCTGATTCTCTGGCGTTCGATTTCGTCTACAAGGGCTGAAACCAATTTTTTCTCGTTTTCAGTCATTAAGGAAAGTTTTTTTGCCAGAATACGAACATCTGCTGAATAACAGACATCTGTGCAGGCGGAATCTTTACGCTCTTTTCCGGTTACCAAGAATTCAACGGATACATCAAGTTCATCCGCGATTTTTACAGCGATGTCAGCGGGAGGAATATTTCCATGCTCACGCAAATAATTATCAAGAGTCCGCTTGTTTATGCCCGTGCGGGCGGAAAGCTCCTTCACCAATATTCCCTGAAAAGAAAGCTCTGATTTCAGATTTTCCCGAAAGCCCATGAGTATATAATACTTAGAAATGCGTAATCCTATTGAAGATTTGTTTGATTAAAGCTATCATTTAACTAATTTGTCGAATCTGCGTAATAAGCAACTTTATTACGCAAATCTAAAAAAGGAGATTTTTATGAAAAAATTACTTACGGTTCTGGCTCTTGGAGCCTTATTAGCTTCATCTTCGTTCGCAGAATTTGCGGTCGGTGTCCGGGGTTCCCTTGGAATCAGTGACGCATGGATTGCCGACGACACAAAACATCAGATTGGAAACAGTATTTCTTCAGGATTGACCGATGCCTCATACTCGGTTGACAATGAGGCGGTTCTATGCGGCGGCGGAGCGGTTTGGGGAACATACAGTTTTAAGAGCCTTCCCGCACTCGCCTTGCAAACTGAAATCGGACTCCTTTTTAACAACGGAACAAAAGTCACAGGTGAAGCGAAATCAGGCACCAAACAAGTTGAGATGGAAGACACTTTCTCTTATTCAAGCCTGGAACTTCCATTCCTCGTAACTTTTACGGTAAACAAAGGCGGATTCTTTGAATTCACTCCTCAGGCCGGCATTTATCTCTCATTCCCCATAAGTAAAATAAAGCAGGAGATGGATGCAAAGGGAAAGTTAAACGGCGTAACAGTTACCGAAAATTCAAACGAAAAAAGTGATGATTTAGACAATGCCTTCATCTTTGGAACTGCATTCGGAGCGGATTTCGCCTTTAATTTCAGCAAAAAATCTGCCCTCGTATTGAATGCCCGCTACATGATTGACTTAGGCGAACTGAAATCAAATGATGAAAATCTGGGTACAAGAAGAGCCTTCTTGATGTCAGCCGGCTACCGTTACACATTCAGATAGATTCATGGGCTAGGGGGTGTAGCCACGCCGAAGGCGGCCGCAAGCTGAACGAGCAATTAGCGAGTGAGTGAGCGGCTGGAGCGTAAGCGGAATGGCGAAAGACCCGACGGCGAAGCCGTAGCCCCC
>JAFUHS010000194.1 GCA_017468745.1 Treponema sp.
CCGTCTGAAACCGTGATGTTTCCGTCTGAATTGATGCCGCTCCATGGAGAAGTGATTGTCGTGCTTCCCCCTGAAAGAGTGACCGTGCCGCCGTCAATTCCCTGAGGGGCAAAAGAGACAGTCTCGCTTGTTTTTACGCCGTCTGCGTCATAATAGCTTGCGGAGGTATTGAGCACTTTTGAAGTGGGGCTTGAAATCTTAATGATATTTGTGCCGCCAGCAATATTTACCACAGGAGCCGTAATGCCCTTTCCGTAAGAGATAGTAAAGTCAAGAGAGCCACCCCTGATTGTTACATAGCTGCTTGTATAATTCTCATCATCGGTGTTGATTCCGTGAGCTTTGTGATAAGCAGAAGAAGAGACCGCACCGCTACCTGTAAATGTGATTGAGCCGTCATTTACCACAACTCCCTGATCTCCGTACAAACCGCTCTTTCCGGTGGAAGTGAGTGTGTATGTTCCGCCTTCAATTGTCAGAATGGCCTTTGACGCGATGCAGTTCTTGTAGGCCTGGGTCACTGAAAGGGAGCCGCTTCCAGTAATACTGAGGTTTCCCTTGCTGTAGAGGCTTCCCTTTGAGTCGCTTCCTTCGCTGACCACTGATTTTGAGACCGTGCATGAATATGTCGTTCCGTCTTCCGTGTAGGTGGTGCCGCTTACAGTTGAGTATTCTTCGCCGTAACCTGTGCCGTACTTTCTGCCGTCCACAAAGACATTCGTGCCGCTTATGTCAACGATGGCAGGAGAGCCTTTTGTAACTTCCACACAAGGATAGTTTGTGGAAGTGATTTCCGCATCGTTCAGGTAGACTGCCACCGTATCGCTGGCGTTGGACTGAATCTTCACGCCGCCGGCAGACATTTTGCCGCTGAGGTAAACAGCGATTTTTTCGCTGAAATCTGTCGCATCGATTTTTATGAGGCCTGTTGACAAGCCATCATCGTCCTCGGTGAATTTAACTTTTATGCTGTCAATGGGCTGGACTGCGCTCGTGGTGATTTCCTCCCAGTTCGCGTTGTCAGCAGAAACAAGCCCGTTTTCCAAATCGACATAAATCACATTTGAGTAGGTGGAAGTGTCTACAGTGGCTTCACTGTTATAAGATTCTGAAAGGGAAGCTTTTGCGGCAACCGTAATCGTAACGCTGTCTTCAAAAGAATTTTCTCCGTCAGAAGCCGTGACCTTTACAGTGACGCTCTGAGCCTGCTCGGTCGTATTGCAGCCCGTGATTTTGCAGTCTCCGTCATCCTGCGTTGTTTTTAATGTCACGCCCTCGCCTTCGCTGGTAAAGTAGGCATATCCGCTTCCTTCAGTGATTTCCCAGCTGTAGGTAATTGAAGGACTTCCCGTATATGTGGGGCTTGCAGTGACTTTTGTTTTTCCGCTGGAAGAAATAGTCTCGCTTGCTGCAGAAAGGCTGACCGCCGTGATTTCGTCCTTAACCGAAACTCCGCTTGCAGAAACAGTGACTTCTGCCTTATCGCTGACTAAAGTTGAGCCGTAGCTTGCGGTTACCGTGACTTCGATTGTCTGTGTAGACGAAGATGTATTGTTCACAGTAAGTATCGCCGTCTCGCCATTTCCTGAAATCGTGGCAAAAGCAGAGCCGTTGGTAACTTCCCAAGAATATGTGATGGTGGGGCTTCCTGTGTAAGTCGCGCTTGCCTTGAATGTGGTGCTGCCGTTGTATGAAATGTAAGTCGCCCCGCCGCTGATGGAGACGGCCGTGAGTTTTGCAGAAGAAGATGTCGAATCCGATGTGTCCGATGAAGTGCCTGCCGTTAATTCTGCATCATCATTGACTACGCATGCTGTCATGCATAAAGCCGTGAGAACAAAAGTAAGAATATTTTTTGCAATTTTCATAGTTGTCACCTCTCAAAAATAATCTTAAATTAGATTCTAATTTTATTCCTTTAAAATTCCTGATTCTAAATAAGTTCTTAACTATCTCTTAATTCTCTATAATCTTTGCTCCTCTTGTCTTATAAGCCTTTTCTTCAGTTTTGTAGAAAGAGGAATTTCCTTTTGCGGTGAAAGTTCCCCCGAAAAGCGTGATAGAGTGAGGAGATTTCGGGTCATCTTTTTTCGTGTCAGTTTTTAAGCAGGTCGCATTGTCATAAAAAAAGAAATTTCCTGATTCGATTGCAATCGTTAAGTCTGCCTTTATGCCGTTTTTTGAATCAAGAAAGTAAGCCTTGAAACTTTTATCCTTTTCTACGATAAGATTCTCACAGTTGATGCCCGAACCTTCTTTTGTTCCCTTAAAATAGAAATTCCCGCTTCCCTTGATTTTAACATCGTCGCCTTTGACGGCATGGTAGACATCTCCAGTGACATAGAGCGTGCCGCTTCCGCCGATTTCGATATTTTTCTTGCACTGCAGGGCTGCCGTCTTTTCGCTGCTGCTTCCTGATGAAATGATGTAATTCGTAGTTTCGCCGGCCGCCGAAATTTCGGTTTTCGCTTCACCGTAAATCGCCGCCTCTCCAGAAGGGTTTTCGATATAGACATTGCTTAGTTTGACTACAGTATTTTTAGTTTTGTTTACAAGCTGACCTTTAAAGTAGCCGGAAATTTTATATTCCACGCCTTCTTTTTTAGGAGAAAGTGTTATTGTGTCCTTAGTGATTTTGACACTGCTGTCCATCGGTGAGACCGAAATTTCGCTTCCAAATGAATTTTTTACCGATTCAGGGGAAAAGTCGGGCTTTTGGGCGAAAATACTTGCTGTAAAAAACAGAATGATAAAAATTAATGCAGATTTTTTCATAAAAGAGCCTCCTTGCTAACCTTCAATTTCTTCGATTGTTGCATTGTTTAAGAATGTGTCCGTCTCGTAGAGACATCCATTCTGGTAAGTGTAGAAACTTCCTCCTTCTAGAGTGATTATGTGGGCAAATTTTGGCGATTCATGTCTGGTATCGGTTTTTAATGCCGTACCGTTGCTGTACAAGTGGAAAAATCCAGATTTTATACTGATTGTCCTGTCTGCCTTGATTCCATTTTTTGAGTTGAGAATGTAAGCTGAAAATGATTTTTCTGGCTCTACCGCAAAATCCTCGCAGCTGAATGCAGAGCCTCGCTGACTTCCTTCTACAAACAGATTGCCGGACCCCTTGATTTTGACATCCTCTGCCTCTACCCCATGACAAACTGAGCCTTTTATATACATAGTTCCGCTTCCGCCCAATACAAGCCCCCTCTTTGATTGTGCCGCCGCCCGTTTTAATAAAGAACGGCCTCGAGAAACGATGTAGTTTTCGCTGTCTTTTACGCTCGAAAGCTCCATTTTTGCCTCTGAGGTAATCGCAGGTTTGCCAGATGAATTTTCCAGATAGGCATTTTTGAGCTTAATCACGGTATTTTTTGTCTTGACTTTAATCTGCCCGTCGAAATAGCCTGAAATCGTATAGACCGTGTTTTCTTCCTTGGGTTCGATACTTATGTCTTTTCCGGAAATAATTACGGAATCATCTAAAGGGAAAATAGAAATTTTTTTGTTGAAAGAGTCTTTTGCAGATTCTGCGTCAATCTGCATTTTTCTCGGAAGTGGTTTTACACATGCAGAAAGTGTCAGTGAAATAAGTGAAACAAGAAGAATTAATTTTTTCATGTCGGCCTCCTTTTTTTAGAGTAATTCAAAATCTAAAGCAAGAAAACATAAAAATCACCTAAATAAGCGAACTCTTAAATAGATGAAAATTCTCTTATTCCTGTCTCATGCGAGTTTTAGTGAAGCCCGTTATAGTAAAATCACAGACTTTTAAGGGAGATTAAAGAATATGGCTATCGAAGTATTCAATCGGCGGGAAGTCAAGTATATGCTCAACGATGACGACAAGGCTGCCCTGCTTTCAATCATCGGTAACTACATGGACAGTGATCCCTTCAATAAGGACGGGAAAACATATTCGATTTGCAATCTGTATCTTGATACTAGCTCAGACGAACTTATCAGAAAATCCCTTGAAAAACCCCTGTTCAAAGAGAAAATTCGTCTGCGGAGCTATGGTCAAGTCTCGCTCAAGGACAAGGTTTTCCTTGAAAGCAAAAAGAAATTCAACGGCGTAGTGAACAAACGGCGTACAAATTTCATTTTGCAGGATGTTTACAAATATTTTGATGACGGTACGATTCCCCAGAATCCTTTTCAGGAAAACGGGAAGCCCCTCAAAATGAACAGACAGGTGATGAAAGAAATTGACTATATAATGCATTTTTATGAATTGAAGCCAAAGGTTTTCATCTCTTATGACCGCTGGGCTTTTTTTGAAAAGAATAATTCGGATTTTCGACTGACAATCGACACGAATATTCAGACAAGGCGCAGTGATTTACGGCTGGACTCCCCCGCCTACGGAGAACAGCTTTTACAGGAAGGTCAGTGGCTCATGGAAGCGAAAGCCTTCAAAGCCTTTCCCCTTTGGTTCGTCCGTTTTTTGTCAGAAAGGAAACTTTTTAAGACCTCTTTTTCAAAATACGGCACTGAATATAAAAATTATTTGAATAAAACATCTATTAAGGCTAAGCAAACAAATTAAAACGAATAAAATTACAATTCGTGACGATTTGTGTAATTCGTAGCTAAAACAAAGGAGCAAACTATGGATATTTTAACAGGATTTATGATTAACGATGAAGTGAAAACAAGCGTTTTCAGCATGTTTATGGGAATTATAGCGGGCTGTGGTATCGCGGCCGGTTATATTTGCGCCAACAAGGGTAAAAAACTCTCAAAGAATTTCGCGATTACGGTCTTTTTGCTGCCAGTTATTATGACGGTGATAATTCCCTTTATCGCTACAGATTTGAAGAAAACCCTCTCCCTCGCAGGTGTATTCGCCCTCGTGCGGTTCCGAAGTATTCCTGGTGACTCGAAAGACATTCTGTTTACATTCTTTGCGGCGGCGGCGGGTCTTGTAATTGGATTGGGAAGCTATCTTGTAGGATTTGCCATGGTTATTGTCGTAAGCCTATTATATATTTTGCTCACAAAATTCTGGAAAACTGAAGAAAAACAGATTCTCAAAATAACGATTCCCGAGGATATGAATTATAAAGATGTGTTTGAAGACCTTTTTGACAAATATCTTGTGAAACACAGTGTCAAAAATGTGAAGACAAGCAATATGGGAACGCTTTTTACGATTTCTTATTGGGTGCAGCCCAAAAAAGACTGCGACACAAAAGCATTTATTGATGAACTACGCACACGGAACGGGAATTTGAATATCATTTTGGAAAATCCTGATGATATGCTCGCCCCCGTTCTGTAAAATCCTTACACCTTGAACAGGTCAATCTGGCTGCCAATCTTTCCGATTGCGTTCTGAACTTGACCAGAGATGTTTGCAAGACTTGCACCGGTTTCGTTGATTTTGCGTGCTCCAGAAGACATTTCGTCCATGCTGCCCTTCATTTCGAGGGTTGCCGACTGCAAGTTCTGAACTTCCTCAAGAATCATCTTGTTTCCGTTTGACATTTCGACAGAAGCGTTTTTGACTTCCTGAGTGCTGTCGTTCATGGTTTTGAGGGCATCGGTAATTTGCTGAGAGCCTTGATTCTGCTCTTCCATGGCTGCCTTGATTTGCATTACGAGCTGGTCAGTTTCCTGAATCTTCTGAGAAACTACGCCAAATGAGCGGCTTGACTCGTTTGAAGCCGCAACGACCTCGCCAATCTGAGCCTTGATTTTCGTAAGCTGTTCACCGATTGTCTTTGACTGGGCAGAAGATGTTTCTGAAAGCTTACGGATTTCGTCTGCAACGACGGCAAAGCCTTTTCCGGCCTCGCCTGCGTGGGCTGCCTCGATTGCGGCGTTCATGGCGAGCAGGTTTGTCTGCTCTGCGATACTTGAAATTGCCGTGTTAGCGTCCTGAAGCATTTCGCTCTGGGTCTCAATCTGAAGAATTCGCTCGTTGACATCATTCTGCATTTTAAATCCCATGTTTGCGTTTTCTTCAAGCTCGTTAAAGGAAGCTGCCATTTTTTCGACAGAGTTGTTGACTGAAGAAATGTTGCCAATCATCTCCTCGACTGCCGCACTTGCCTGACTTACACCCGAAGACTGATGCTCAATCATCTGGTTCAATGAGTCGATGTTGGCAGAAATTTCATCTACAGCCCCAGCTGTCTGCTGAACGCTCTGGTTCTGGGTGTTAATCTGATGAGAAATGCTGTCGATGTTGGCGATAATCTGTGTGATGGCGCTTGCAGTGTCATGGGTACTTGCGGTCATGCTTTCGCCAGACTGGCTGAGTTCATCCTTGGATTTTTTGGTCTCGCCAATAATCGTTTGTAATTTGTCGCAGAATTTGTTGAAGTTGATGACAAGGAAGCCAATTTCGTCGATGACACGGAGAGTAACCCGTTTTGTGAGATCTGCCTCGCCGGTTGCCATTTCTTCAAGCTGCCTGGTGACATTGCCGATTCGCCACATGAGCCAGTGGATGAACCTATAGCTGATGAACATGAGAATCAGAGCCAGAATGACTGCCACCGGAATAACAATTCTAAGGGTGATATATTTGATTGCCTTAATGGAAACAAGAGACCTGGCAATAAAAATCATTCCCGTCACAGTTCCATCATCTGATTTGAGCGGGAAATAAACGGAGAAATAATCCTTCCCCTTGATTTTGTTTTCACCACGATAAATTTCGCCCTTTTCAAGAACCTGATTTACTATTGAGCGGTTATCAAGGACAGTTCCTTCAACTCCTGGAAGCGTTGACTTTACGCGGGTATCGCCTGAAAAAATCGTACATTCAACATCGTAGCTGGTTTCCATGAGATTAAGGAAATCATCGCCAGTCATATCATAGACAAAAACTGCCGCACCGATTACATTGTCGTTTTCATCTTTGATAGGATAAGTATAGATTGCTCCAAGTTTTGTGTCACCGATTGGCTCAAATGAATATGCCAGTTTGCCTGAAAGGGCTTTTTTGACAGCATAAGTATTTGAAAGGTTGCTGCCTTGCTTGAAGCCATCCGCCCCGCCATACAGAACTTTACCGCTGGAATCCACAAAAGCCATATAATCGTAGTCTAAATCTTCATCGTAAGTGTCTACGATATCTTTGAACATGTATGCGTCTTCATAAATGACGGCCTCGACTACATCCGCCCTTCGTGCAGAAATAGATGCCGCCGTTTTGAGCGTGACAAGCCAGTCTTCCGTAGCAAGCATGGCACCGTCTGCAGAATGAAGAAGCTGCGTCTCTGTAGCTTTTATCTGATTTTTGTCAAACACATTTAAACTAATAGCTGCTACAGCAACGGAAGCAACAAGAATAACTCCACCGATTAATGCAATAAGCTTGGTTTGGATTTGAATGTCTTTTTTACCACCGACCCAGCGGTTATTCTCAATTTTACTTGCCATTTAAGCCCCCCTAAGTTAGTACACTCCTTATATTATCGACTAAAAAATGAAATTGTAAACTGAAAAAAAACTGAAAGGAGGACAAAAAAGGCTGTCCGTTTTTGGACAGCCCATTTAGTGTTAGTTCTTCGGGAACTTTGTCTTAAACTCTGCGAGCACTTTTTCTGGTGCTGGTTTTGCGTCTACATCAACGAGGTTGCCCTTGTTTTTGTAGAAGTCGATGAGTGGAGCCGTTGACTCACGGTAAACTTCAAGACGGTGCTTGATTGACTCAGTTTTGTCGTCATCGCGGGTATAAAGCTCGCCGCCACATTTGTCACATTTTCCTGCGACTTTCGGCGGATTGAATTTTGTGTGGAACATCTGACCGCAGTCTTTGCAGCAAACGCGTCCGCCCAATCGCTCTACGACCGCATTGTCCTCAATGTCAAAATTTACGGCAGCATCGATTTTTGCGAAGCCTTCAAGAGCCTCGGCCTGTGGGATTGTGCGCGGGAAGCCGTCCAAGATGTAGCCCTTTTTGGTATCGTCTTTTGAAAGGCGGTCTTTTACAAGGCCGATTGTGATTTCATCACTAACCAAGCCGCCGGCATCGATGATAGCCTTAGCCTTTTTGCCAAGCTCTGTGCCGTTCTTGATGTTCTCACGGAAAATGTCTCCTGTAGAGATGTGTGGAATGCCATAAGAGGCAGCGACTTCTTTTGCGAGGGTGCCTTTGCCGGCTCCCGGTGGTCCTAAGAAAATAAAGTTCATTTTTTGCTCCTGAATCGTCATTATCGGAAAAACCGATGAGATTATTTTAGCACAGAACGGACGATTAGAAAACAGTGCGGATTGAGGGTGACGGGAATTTATAGTCTTCTGAGAGATGTTTTTTATGGGTGAATGGCGAAGAGAGCTTTTTTCTTAACAGGCAATTAAAACTTTAGTCCAAATCTAAAAAACTGTGTTATAATATAAGTAAATCCACGAGGCGGAGGTAAAATATGACGATTGAAGGGTATTTTGATGGAACTGCAGTACGTCCACTTGAGCCAGTGCATTTAAAACCACAACAGAAAGTTTTTATTCATATTCCTAACAGTGATTTCTCAGAAGCAAAAATAGAGCGTATTCAGAACAAACTTGAGGCAATTCATTCTGTATTTGGTATGCTTTC
Organism: Treponema sp.; assembly: GCA_017468745.1. Lineage (GTDB taxonomy): Bacteria > Spirochaetota > Spirochaetia > Treponematales > Treponemataceae > Treponema_D. The sequence goes on from JAFUHS010000194.1 coordinate 8,552, forward strand.
AGAAGAAGAATCGTCTGCCTTGTCTGACTCAATAAATTCTGGCATAAAACTCCGGGGGACTGACTTATGATATACTTTCTAGATGCGAATATTATAAGTTATCTTCTAAAAGGCAATACAAGCGTCCTGAAAAAATTGGAAGAACTTGCAGAAGATGACAATCAGTTTGAGATTCCGAGTATTGTTTATTATGAAATCAAGCGTGGGCTTCTTGCAAACGGAGCAGCAACGAAATTGACTAGATTCCTAAACTTTGCAAAAGAGATAGGAATTGTAGATTTAAAAAATTCAACACTTGATATCGCTGCCCAAATATATGCGGATTTAAAAAAGAGTGGCGAAATAATCGAAGATGATGACATTTTTATCGGGGCAACAGCTCTTGAAAATAATGCAATTCTTGTCACAAATAATAAACGCCATTTAGGAAGAATAAAAGATTTGAAAATCGAAGTTTGGAATTAAAATTTTTTGTTAAGCTTTTAATTCTTCCCTTTCAATCTTCAAAAATTCAATTTCTGTATTCCAGTTGAAGAGTGTTTTCTGGGCGGCTGTTACCAGGAGATTTTTGATTCGCTCCAAGTCTTCGTTGCCAACGGCGGCAGAAAGAGCCGTGCCGTAAGCGGAATTTTTTGAGTCAAACCATTTGTTTATTTCGATTTCGCTGATTCGTCGCTTTTCGCTGACGACTTTTGAGGCGGATTTTACTTCAAAGCCGTATTTTCTGAAGCTCTCGGCGATTGTGTCTGCGTTCCAGTTGAAGAGAGGATTTTCCTTGTCACC
>JAFUHS010000195.1 GCA_017468745.1 Treponema sp.
TCTTGGCATAAACGACCTTGGCCGCAGAATGAGCGAGCTTTCAGGCGGCATGGTCAAAAAAGTCGCGCTGGCTCAGGTTTTGGTTGAGGACACAAAACTCCTGCTTCTTGACGAGCCGACCAACCACCTTGACATTCAGACGATTTACTGGCTGCAAAATTACCTTCACGACACAGACCGCACCGTCCTTATGGTAACACACGACCGCTACTTCCTCGATGCCGTGTGCAACAATATTTTTGAGCTTTTCCGTGCCCGACTCAAGCTTTATCAGGGAAATTATTCCACCTACCTCGAAAAAAAAGAAATCGAAGCCGAAATCGAAGAGAACACCGAGCGGCGAATTGAAAGCGTCCTGCGTTTTGAGCGTGACTGGCTCCGCCGGGGCCCCTGCGCCCGTGGAACAAAGGCAAAGGCCCGAATCCAGCGGGACATGCAGCTGATTAACCGTGAAAAATTCGCCAAGGACAAGGGCTTTCAGTTTGAAGTGGCCGGCCGCCGACTGGGCGGAAAGATTCTTGAGCTGCACGGAATCAGCAAGAATTTCTTGAAAACTTCGGACAATGCGCCGGTCATCCGAAACTTCTCCTACACTTTCAGCAAGGGCGAGAAAATCGGCATTTTCGGCGGGAACGGAAGCGGAAAATCCACTCTCCTCAACATCATCACAGGCAATCTGCCGCCGGACTCAGGGGAAATCGTCAAGGGCGAGAACACTTTCTTCGGCTATTATCAACAGAATCCGGTTTTCAAAGATTTAAGCCTAACTGTTCTGGAATACATCAAGGAAGCCGCTGATATTGTGCACATGAACGACGGCAAGACCCTGAGCGCAAGCCTTTTCTTGAATCACTTCGGCTTTGAAGGAAAAATCCAACATTCCATGCTCTCCACATTGAGCGGCGGCGAGCGACAGCGGGTTTTTCTCGTGAGGCTTTTGATTTCCAACCCCAACTTCCTGATTCTGGACGAGCCGACAAACGACTTCGACATTTTCACGATGAATATCCTCGAAGAATTTCTCTTGGGCTACAAAGGATGCCTACTCATCGTTAGTCACGACCGCTATTTCATGGACAAAATCGCCGACACTATGTTCATTATGGAAGAAGACGGCGGAATTTCCGGCTTCGTGGGAAAATGCAGTGAATATCTGGAGTATCTGGAAGAAAACGACAAGTTGAAAACGGAAAACGGAAAACAAAAAGATGGTGGCGAATTAAATAAACTTACTAACGGTAGTTTAAATTCTCAGGCGAAAAATCCAAAAGGTGAAGGCGTTTCAGGCACAGCCTTCAACGAGACTCTCTCAAATCCTGTCTCACAGAATTTGACCCCTTCTAGCGGCGGCTCCGCCCCCGCAACGCCCCCGAAGCCTCGCCGAAAGACTTTTAAGGAGCAGAAAGAATTTGAAAATCTCGAAGCAGAAATCATGGAACTGGAAGAGAAAAAATCTCTTCTTGAAGAGCAAATGGCCTGTGGGGATTTTACTCTGGCGCAAAAAGCTGGCGAGGAATACAAAAACCTAGAAGAAAAACTTTCTGCCAATTATGCTCGCTGGGAAGAGTTGGCTGAGTTAAGCTGAAGTCTAAAATCGCAATTTGAGATTCATTCTCATATTGACAAAATTATCGCACTCGTGTAATTTGAGACTCATTCTCAAATCTGTGCGGGTGACTTTGCATGCTTTCTATTTCAAAAGGACAGAACAAAAAGGTTTCGCTTTGGCTGGCATTGCTGCTTTTGGCCGGTCTTTGTCTTTCTGTCTTTTCTGTTCATGCTGATTTTGATCATGACTGCGCAGGTGAGGATTGTCCTGTTTGCGCTGTCATTCATATTGCAAGAACAAATTTTCAAAATCTCAATCCCGCACCTCAAATTTCACTTAAAAATAACACTTTCTTTTTTGTCGTAGTCACGCTTTTTGCAGTGAATGCGATTCGTGTATCAAAAACGCCGGTTTCAGAAAAAACCCGTCTCAATAACTGATGATTCCCGATTTTTACAGATAATGCCGCGCCCGCCGTGTAGCAGTGGCGAAGCCAGTCGCCTGCGGCCGCAGGGGACCGAGGGCTACTGAGCTGCGGAAGGGCGGTTGCCAATAAAACTGCGCCAAAAAAAAAATCGAGGAAAAAAAATGAAAAATATTAAAAAAAAGCCTGTCGTTCTCATTACGGGCTACCTGGGTTCGGGCAAAAGGCTACAATCAGGAAGAAATCAAGTCGGCTCTGGAAAAGTGCCTGGATGAAAAGGTGATTGCGTAATATGGCAAATGCAGCATTTTAAGATTTCAGTGATGTCAAAAATTGGTCGGAGTCGGGGTTGCGACACAAACTCGCCTGAGCTTTGCTCACAGCGATGTTTGATGGCGCGTTCCCGACGGGAGACCGATTTTTGATTTTCAAGCAAATGCTAAAATCCTGCATTTGAATTATTAATTATAAGGAAAATAGAAATGAAAAAATTATTTGTATTTGCGGGCATTTTGCTTGCCCTTGGAATGGGTTCGGCTTTTGCGAAAAAGGCTTCGAACGAGAATAAAGTTAAAGTCGTGACTACGATTTTCCCGGAATATGACTGGGTAAAGGAAATCGTCGGTGAAAAGGCTGACGATGTGGAGCTTACCCTGCTTTTGAACAACGGCGTGGACCTGCACTCTTACCAGCCCAGCGTAAAGGACATCGCCAAGATTCAGGAGGCGGACATTTTTGTTTATGTCGGCGGTGAAAGCGATGAATGGGTGGAGGATGTTCTGAAGAATGTCAAATCCCCCAATCAGAAAGTAATCAATTTGCTTGAAGTTCTGGGTGACCGGGTTAAGGCAGAGGAAATTGTTGAGGGAATGGAGCATGAACACCATCACGGGCATGATCACGATGACCATGACGGAGACCATCACAACGAGCATGACCACGACGAACATCATCACGACGAGCATGGCCACAATGAACACGAGCACCATCATGTTGACGACCACAACGAGCATCACCATGACCACGAAGATGGAGAAAAAGACGAGCATGTCTGGCTTTCCCTTAAAAACGCCCAGATTCTTACAAGTGCGATTTGTGACGCTCTCTGCCAGGCTGATTCAAAAAATGCAGCCACTTACAAGAAAAATCTTGCTTCTTACAATGCAAAACTTTCCGACCTTGATTCAAAATATGAGGCTGCCGTAAAGGCAGCAAGCAAAAATACCCTCGTTTTTGGAGACCGCTTCCCCTTCCGCTATCTTGTGGATGACTACGGCTTAAAATATTTCGCGGCATTCAGCGGATGTTCTGCCGAAAGCGAGGCCAACTTCAAGACAATCGTTTTCCTCTCAGAGAAAGTGAACGAGCTTGGACTGAACTCAGTCTGCCAGATTGAAAGCGGAAACGGCAAAATCGCAAAGACCGTTATTTCAAACAGCAAGAACAAAAAGGCGAAAGTCCTTACCCTTGATTCCCTGCAGTCAACGACTGCAAAGCAGATTAAAAAAGGAGAGACATATCTTGGTGCAATGGAGAAAAATCTTGAAGTGCTGAAAGAAGCATTGAAGTAGAGTGCGAAAGGGATTGGAGCACCTGCGCAGCAGTTCCGCAGCGTAGCGAAGGAATGAAGCGCACTTAGCGCGGAAGTGCGCAAAGCCCGGCCACCTGCGTTAAGCAGGTGGTTTCGCCCGTTCCAGATTCTTCAATACAATTTTCTTTTATCTAAAATTATCTTTAAATTCCTTCAACTCTGTGTTAAAATCTTCATGATATGGACTCTATTCGGATTTCAGCTGGTAAGGCTCTTAACCCCGGAACTACAGTAACGGCGAAGGGCGTATATTTTTCTGTATTCAGCAGAAATGCAAAAAAAATTTTTCTCGATTTGTATTCTTCTCCAGAAGACGCAAAGCCTTATCATACGATTGAGTTAAATCCTGAGACTAACCGAACCGGCGACTTGTGGCATGTTTTTGTCGAAGGTTTAAAGCCGGGTGCTTTGTATCTTTATCGTGTTGACGGACCTTTTACTCCGGGTCGTGGTCATCGTTTTGATAAAAATCAGTCACTTTTTGATCCGAGGGCAAAGGCCTTTTCCGAAGGCTCGGTTTTTAAATACATGCTTCCGGGAAAAGACAAATACATGGAAAAATATCCCAAGTGTGTCATTGTCGATGATGAGGATTACGATTGGGAAGACGATAAACCTCTTTCAATCCCCCTTGAAAAATCAATCATCTACGAAATGCATGTCAAAGGATTTACGGCTTCTCCTTCATCAGGGGTCGAGCATCCTGGAACTTACCGCGGCGTAATCGAAAAAATCCCTTATCTCCAGTCACTTGGTGTTTCTGCGGTGGAATTGCTTCCTGTCATGGAATTTGACGAATACGAAAATACAAATGTAAACCCGCGCACTGGTGCCCGCATGAAAAATTACTGGGGCTACAGCACAATCGGTTTCTTTGCTCCAAAATGTTCTTATGCCAGCGATAGAAGTCCGGGCGGCTGTGTCCGTGAATTCAAAGATATGGTAAAGGCTCTTCACAATGCGGGAATCGAA
>JAFUHS010000196.1 GCA_017468745.1 Treponema sp.
AGCGGCACCGCGAAGCGGGGCAAAAACCTGTGAGACAGGTTTTTAGCGAGTCTCCCGAAGAGCTATGCTCTGAGGGTAGCTCTAAATGCCGACAAAGTGTGTATTTACCTTCTCTTGCACATAGCCAATAAATTCCTCAAGCTTCATCGTCTTCTGCTCAAGGCCGCTTGACTGGCGGAAGCGGACAGAGACCGTACGCTCTTTCTTTTCGTTTTCGCCTACAATCAGGATGTAAGGAGTTTTGTGCTCTTTTGTAATCACCTTGATTTTAGAGCGCATGTTGTCGCTTGAAAGATAGGCGTTAGAGCGGATGTCAGCGGCAAGGAGAGCCTCGTTGACTTCCTTTGCGTAATCGTCGAAATCGTTGGTGACTGGGACGACCGCAGCCTGCTCAAAGGCAAGCCATGTCGGGAATGCTCCGGCAAAGTTTTCGATAAGGATGCCGAGGAATCGCTCGAAAGACCCCAGAATTGCCCGGTGGAGCATGACAGGGTGATGCTTCTGGTTGTCGGCTCCGATGTAAGTTGCGTCCAGCCGCTCGGCAGAAGGAAGCTGGAAGTCGGCCTGAATAGTGCCGCACTGCCATTCCCGGCCAAGGCAATCGTAGAGTTTGAATTCGAGCTTAGGGCCATAGAAAGCGCCTTCGCCCGGCTGAATCTCATAGTTGAGTCCCGCTTCGTGGCAGGCGTCGGCCAAAGCCTTTTCTGCCCGCTCCCATGTTGCAAGGTCTCCTACATGGTCTTCTGGCATGGTAGAGAATTTTACGACCAGGTCGTCAAAGCCGAAGTCGTGGTAAACCTGCTTTAAGAGCTTACAGAATTTAGCCACTTCTGAGGCGACCTGCTCTTCTGTACAGAGAATGTGGGCGTCATCCTGAACGAATCCTCGGACGCGCATAACGCCGTGCAAGGTTCCGCTGGCTTCGTTTCGCACGTCATGTCCGAACTCGGCAAGGCGCATCGGCAAATCTTTGTATGAACGCTGCCGGCTCTTGAAGATTTCAAGTGCTCCAGGACAGTTCATAGGCTTGATTGCAAAGAGGCGTTTTTCGCTCTCGGTGATGAACATATTGCGCTGGTAGTGATCCCAGTGACCGCTTCGTTCCCAGAGAGAGCGCGGCATGATGGCCGGAGTGTTTACTTCCTGATAGCCGTCGCGGCGAACCATCTTCCGCATGTAGTCCTGCATGGTGGTGTAGATTGTCCAGCCGTTAGGGTGCCAGTAAACCTGTCCCGGGTTTTCCGGGTCGACATGGAATAAATCCATCTCAGTTCCAAGCTTTCTGTGGTCGCGCTTTTCGGCCTCGGCAAGCATTGTGAGGTAATCTTTTAAATCATTGGGCTTTTCAAAGCAAAGGGCGTAAACGCGGGTGAGCATGGGGCGGTTTGAGTCGCCGCGCCAGTAAGCTCCTGCGATTTTGTCCAGCTTGAAAGCCTGGGCGTTGATTTCTTTTGTGGTCTCAACATGAGGGCCCCGGCACAAATCCAAGAATCCGTCCTGCTCGTAAGTTGAGATGACCTCGCCTTCAGGAAGGTCGTTAATGAGCTCGATTTTGTAAGGCTCGTCAGCGAAGAGGCGGAGGGCTTCTTCTTTTGAGACTTCTTTTCGCGTAAATACAGCTCCGCTTGAAAGGATTTTTCGCATCTCCTTTTCAACTGCGGCAAAATCATCTTCGGTCAATTTTTTAGTGGCGGTGGAAAAATCAAAGTCATAATAAAATCCGTTGTCGATAGCCGGGCCGATTGCAATTTTGGTTCCCGGAAACAAATGTTTGACGGCTTCTGCCATAACATGTGCGCAAGAGTGGCGCATGGTCTGAAGTTTTTCATCAACTGCCATAAAATTGTACCTTCTGTTTTAAAATGTTCTATAAGAATAGCGATTTCAGCGAGAAGTTTCAACACGGTGGGATAAAAGCCGCTCCGCTATGGAGCTGTGGCGAAGCCAGTCGGAAGCGAAGCGAACGACCGAGCGTGAGCGAGCTGCGGAACAGCGGCAGAGAGAAATTTTTGCGCCAAATTCTGTATTTTTCAATTTTCAACTTTCAATTTTCAATTTAAATGCCGATACTGTGAATATGGAAAATGGAAATAACTTTGCAGAAACTCTGCTTCAGGCCTTAGACGAAAAAGCTCAATGGTACGACACGACTGAACTGCCGCGGATTCTTGAAAATTACAGACTCCTGCACACCTGTGTCCGTATCATCTTTGATTTTCTTGTCAAAAAGGCAATGATTACGCCAGACCCCTACAAGATCGATAAAAAAATATCGGATATAAAAGCCCCTGACAGCGAGCAGTTCGTAGAAAACGAGCGTTCTGTCGTTATGGGAATGCGTTTTTCTGATTATGAAAGCACACTGGGCTTCCTCTGCAATTATTACAAATTTTCCGTCGCACAGCTGTCTCTCCAGAATATAAAAAAACTCATGGATTTGAATAATTCAATTACATGGAATTCTTTTTCAGCAAACTCGAACAAGATTAACACCCGAGTCCTTGCAACCATGGTTTTTACAGCAAGACAAAACAGCGATGCCCTCAATGCGAGTATGCTTAACGACAATCTGTCAAAGGCATCGCACGCGCTCAACGACATCAATTCCGCCCTCAAAGATTACACGGAATTTCAGAAAGAATGGTATAAGGGGCAAATCCGAAGAAATGTTATTCTTAACCCGAATTTTGATGCAAACAAGGCTCTTTCAGAGCCAGCCTCGGAATTACAGCAGATAAAAAAACATTTTGCATCAGGAATGGGAAAAGTTCCTTTTTACAGTGAGCTTGTTGAAGAAATAATTCAGGAAGATCAGGCAGAAAACAAGGAGGAGATTCAGAAAAGGCTGCTCGCAAAACTTAATATTCAGAGAGAAGAGGCGAAAAAAACCGAAAAGAGGATAGATACAAAGGCTCTGATTATGGGAGCACTGCAGGTTCTCGGCTCTACTCCGCCCCAGCTTGCCTCAATCGCGCAAAAAATTCAGGATAACCATGATTTGCTGGAGAGCGAACACAATTCTTTCATGGACAAATTAAAACGCGCCCTCAGAAAAGCATTTAATATTGAAGAAAAGCCCCTCTATTATAGCGTTACGATTACCGACCAGACGACGGGAGCAAAGAGAATCGATAAAATCCACTATCAGAATTTCATAACTGAGATTGCGACAAAAGCCCGCCGCTACGGTTCCGTGGCACAGGTTAATTCACCTGGATACAAAAAAATTGCCGCTATGCCCGAGGATAAAATAGCAGAATTCGTTTCGGTACAGATTACAGACTGCAACAAACTCATGGTTCTTCTCAATGCGCTGGATGATTTTTTCAAGACAAGCGCAGCCCCATCGAACAAAGCAAAGGTCAAGGGGCTTAAAATCGACATAACGACTCTTAAAAATTCCGTCGTGAAAGCAAACCAACTGCGAGTCGAATATACCTCATACATCGAAGAGGAAGAGCAGATGAAAAAATTGGGAATCAGCGGCTAAAATAAAGCCGGGGCTTTCACTTTTCGGAAGAGTCTGCTTTAAGCTTTCCTAAAAGTTGAAAACAGAAAACTTAAACAGTATAATGAATTATATGAAGCGACTTTCAAAAACTTTTATCTTTTTTCTTCTTTCAATTTTTTTGACTTTTTCAAGTTTTGCACAGGAAGCTGATTCTGAAAGTCCGGGAGAAGATTTTGACTCCCTCCTTGATTTAGAAGACGAATCAAAAGACAGGGACTCCATAAAAGAATCTCTCCAGAAAAATTTCACGATTCTTATTGCCGAGCAGCCTCTCAACCTCAACATCCACACCTCATCATATTCCAGTGAAGCTCAAATTCTTGACTCGCTTTACGAGGGGCTTTTTTCATACAACCCAAAAACACTGGAGCCGGAAGCTGCTATTGCCGAGACTTACAAAATTTCCCGGAACAAAAAACGCTGGACCTTCACGCTTCGGGATAACCTGACTTTTTCTGACGGCGAAAAAATCACGGCCTATACCGTCCGCTCTTCATGGCTCGCTCTTTTACGGACACCAAACGCTCCTTACGCCTCTCTCTTGGACTGCATCAAGGGAGCTGCCCAATACCGTCAGGGAAATGCCGCAGAAAGCGACGTCGCAATAACGGCCCGAAACGACAAAACCCTTGTGGTCACACTGGTAAGTCCCACAGCTCATCTGGCAAAACTTTTGTGTCACCACGCTTTCGCCGTCTGCAAGACCGATGAAAGCGGCAGCGAGTCACAGGCCTTTTCAGGAGCATTTAAGATAAAATCTTTCGGTGAAAAAGAAGTGATTCTTGAAAAAAATGAAAAATACTGGGATGCAAAGAATGTCCACATTCCCCAGATTACGATAAAACAATCCAACGACATAAAAGAAAATTCCTGGAGCTACAATGATGGTTCTGCAGACTGGATTTCCGGCATGATGGACACAAATGCGCTTATAAACAAGACTTCCCTCAGGATTTCCGCAGTTTTCGGCACGGAATTTCTTTTTTTCTCATGCAAGAACAAGCCCTGGGACGATCCTGATTTCAGAAACGCCCTGTTGACGGCAGTTCCCTGGGATTTACTTCGCAAAAACGCTCTGGTAAAAGCCACGACTCTGATTTATCCAATCGCAGGCTACCATGGAGTAAACGGAATCACAGAATATTCTCCAGAAGATGCTTTGGAGATGATGCAGGATGCACGCAAAAAACTCGGTATTCCACAGGACGAAAAACTCTCGATAACATTCGGTATTTCATCACTGTCGGAGCGGCAGAAAAGTCAGGCAGAAATCTTAAAAAACGCATGGGAAAGTCTCGGCGTAGAAGTCAAGATTCAGACGACTCCGGAAGACCGCTATGTTGATTCAATACCAGGCTGGAACGCGGATATTTTCAGCTATTCATGGATTGGGGATTTTGCCGACCCCATTGCCTTTCTCGAACTTTTCCGAGCAAACTCAACCCTCAATCCCTCAAAATGGCAGGATGCAAAATTCGAGGAATTGATTTCTGCCGCCAATGAAACGACAGATAACGGGGAGCATTACAAACTTCTCGCACAGGCGGAACAACTTTTGCTGGATTCAGGGGAAGTGCTCCCGATTACCCATTCAATCAGCCTTCATGCAGTCAATTTAAATCAAGTCGGCGGCTGGTATGTGAATGCGCTGGACATTCACCCATTTAAATACCTGTATTTCAAGGAAGTAAAGAAAGAATCCGCTCCCAATGTAATTTAGCCCATTCCTTATAGAAAAAAAACAGGATTTTCAGTACTATTAAATAATATGCGTACTTATGACGACACGATGTTCATCGATACTTTTGAGCATGAATACACATGGCTCAACGGCTTTTTGCGGAATGTAAAACGATTCTCCACACGAAATGCCGTAATTGACGGTGAAACGAATCGCTCATGGACATACGAATCTCTCAACAAAGAAGCGAACAGGCTCGCAAATGCTCTGCAAAATCTAGGTCTGAAAAAAAATGATGTCGTTATGATTGCTTTACGCAACTGCCCTGAATTTTGTTTTTCCTATATCGGGCCACGCAAAATCGGCGTGATTCTTCTCGCCTCAAATTTCAATCTTGCTTCCGGTGAATTCGCGCTTTTAATCAATCACAATAAGCCCCGCGTCGTCATTTATTCAGGCATGATTTCAAGCATAATGGCGGAAGCAGGGCAGATGTCCGAATGGAAGCCCGAAAAATTCATTCTCGCGGACAATATCGAAAATCACGAGCTTCCAAGCGGGCATATTTTCTATGAAGATTTTATCAAAGATGCCGGCAATGAAGAGCCTGAAATCAATTTCCGCCCCCACATCTATGACGAAGTATTGCGTCTTTGCACAAGCGGAACGACAGCCCTTCCCAAATCAGTGCCGCTTAACGACATCAACGAAGTGCTTTCGGCTCACGATGTCATCATGCACTACCCTATGAATCAAAATGATGTCACCCTTAACATGACCCCCTGGTTTCATCGCGGCGGCTGTCACTCAGGAGGTGTATGCCCCACATTCTACGCCGGAGCTTGTGCCGTCGTCATGAGAAAATTTCAGCCGTCAAACGCTCTGGAATGGGTCGAAAAATACAAAATCACATACATGATGGGTTCCCCTTCAAATCTTGCCATGCTCTGTCTCGCACAAAAAAAAGAGCGCAAAAATCTCTCAACATTAAAAGGTCTGGTAACGATGGGTGCCCCTCTCTCAAAAGCAGACTGCATCCGCTATATGGAAGTACTCACGCCGAATATTTTCAACGGATACGGCACTACCGAGACATTCTGGAATTCATTTCTGCGTCCCTACAACCTTCCAGACGGAGCAGGCTCTGTAGGAGGAAGCTGCACGGATGATGAGGTGAGAGTCGTCCGGCTTTACGAAAACAAAAAAGCCGAACCAGATGATTGCGTTCCATACGACAATGCGAGCGAAGGTGAAATTATCATCCGCGCTCCCGAAAAGACGACCTACAGCTATTTCAATAACGATGAAATGGCAAGAGAAAAATTTTACAAGGGCTGGATGTACACAGGCGACACCGGGGTCTGGAACGAAAATCTGATTGTCACTGTACGCGGACGAAAAGACGACCTGATTATCACCAGCGGCGAAAATATTTATCCCACTCAAATTGAGGAAGCGATTAACGAACATCCCAAAGTAAAGGATTCTATCGTTACCAGCGTTCCCGACAGCTTAAGGGGGCAAGCGGTGGCGGCATATATCGTTCCCGAAGACAAGACCCTTACAATCCGGGAACTTTTTGAATTCTGTACCAGTCACAAAATGCTCTCGATTTACAAGCGGCCCAGATATTTTGCCATTATCGATGAACTTCCACAGACATCCACCGGGAAGAAAAAGCATTTTGAGATGAAAGCACGGGCTGTAAAAGATTTGGAAGCGGGCTTATTAAAGAAAGATTAAGCCGTCATTTTCTATTCAAAACAATTATGCCGTCTGTGCAAATCTGTGGTAATCTGCTGATAATTAAAAACCGATAATTAAAATATGTTGTATTACCTTGGTGGAATTTTAACAGAATACTTCGGACCTGCCCGACTTTTGCAGTCCTACACGGTTCTTATCGCTCTGGCTCTCTATTCGGGCTTTTTAATCGTACGGTATTTTTTGCCCTCATTCTATAATGTGCTGCCTCATGACCGGGGACGGGAATTCACGATTAATGCGGAAGCGGCAAAGGGGAAACCCACGGGGGCAGGTGTCGTCTGGGTCAGTGCTTTCGTCATTCTGAGCATGATTTTTGTTCCCCTTGACTGGATTAAATCTTCGATTTTGATTTTGACCTGGCTCATGATGCTCACAGGCTACCTTGATGACCACAGCATCAACAGCTGGGGAGAATACAGAAAAGCTCTTCTCGACCTTTTCATAGCGGTATTGGCCTCGGTTTTGCTGGCCTTTTATTTAATCAACAGTTCAGAAGACAAGGATATCTGCTTTTGGATTCCATTTTTTACCCATGAAATTGTCATCGCCCCATGGCTCTTTGTGGCAATTTCAACGATTATGATTTGGGCTTCGATTAACACCACAAACTGTACCGACGGCGTTGACGGTCTTTCTTCAACTCTCGTACTCGTGGCCCTTCTCACAATGGGAATGGTATTTTATTTTATCCTCGGTCACCGTGACATTGCAGAATACTTGCTTGTACCTCACATTCAGGACGGAGCGGCATGGGCTGTAATGACTTTCGCGCTGGCTGGAGTTCTCATGGGCTACCTCTGGCACAACGCCTTCCCCAGCAATGTCCTTATGGGAGATGCGGGAAGCCGGGCTTTGGGATTTTACATCGGAGTCTGCGTCATGGTTACGCGGAATCCCTTCATGATTTTAGCCACCTCAACGCTGATTTTCATTAACGGCGGCTTGGGACTGGTAAAAGTCTTCTTGAAGCGATTCTTCCACATCTCGATTTTCACAAATGTCCGCTTCCCTCTCCACGACCACATGCGAAAAAATCACGGCTGGAGTCCCACTCAGGTTTTGATTAAATTCCTGATTTTGCAGATTTTAATCACAGTGGCCGTTCTCGGCATTTTGTTTAAGGTTCGATAAACATTGCGCACAAAGTCTCGGCATCAGCGATGATATTGCGCACATAGCAATATTCGTTGGGCTGGTGGCAGACCTCGTCCATGGTAGACCAGATTGCCGCGTTAAAGCCGCAGCAGCGTAATTCAGCACCCACGGTTCCGCCGCCGATTCCGATTGGCTTGGCCTCAAATCCGTGGGCTTTTTTTATGGCTTCGGCAAGTTTTTTAACCACGGGAGCGTTGACGCTGGTGGCTGGAGACTGCTGGGCTTGCGGCTCGGTCACTTCGATTTTGACTCCGTATTTTTCTTCGACTTCAGAAACCCGCCTGTTCACTTCGGCACGAACCATGTCCAGAGAATATCGGGGCAGAATCCTGCAATCCATGTAGAAAACATCGTCGCCGGGGATAATGTTCACGGTCTCCACATTGGCTTCTTTTTTGGTGGGCTGGAAGGTTGAGTAATTAGGGCTGAACAAATCGTCTTTTTCGTTGAAGAAATTCTCCAAATCGTTGAGGCGAAGAGCCAGATTACAGGCGGCAAGATGGGCATTCTTTCCTTTATTGGGCATTGAGCCGTGACTTTGAAGCCCGATTGTGTGGAGGCGGAGCCAGAGTATGTTTTTTTCGGCCACTTCGATTGTCTCGCCCTTTTCGTCTCCGCCGTCGGGAATGAGAATCAAGTCCTGATTTCGGAAAAGCTCCGGGTGATTTCGCAAGAGGAATTTGATTCCGTACTCAGAGCCGAATTCCTCGTCTGCCATAAAGAGAAGTTTTACCGTGTGCTCAGGAATGATTTTGTTTTTAAGGAGGGAAAGGGCGGCAAAAACGCCTGAAACCAGTCCCTGCTGATTATCCTCAACGCCGCGGCCAATCAGCTTGTCAGATTTTTCATCGTACTGAACGCAGAAGGGATCGCTTTTCCAGAGTTTTAAGTCTCCCGGCGGAACCACGTCCATATGAGCCATGACCCAAATGGCATATTCGTCAGATTTTCCGGGAATGGTAAGAACCACATTGGGGCGCACTCCCGAAGAAACCCGCTTGTCTGGCGCGTCAAAATGCTGCATCTGCTCATAAGAAAAGCCCGCTTGGCAAAGCCATTTTTCAAGGGCGGCGCATTTTTTTGATTCGCCGTCGCCGCCACTTTCAGGGGCAATGGCTGGAATCGAAGAAAGAACCCGCTCCAGCTCAATCATAAGAGACCGGTCAGCGGCAAGAGTCTGCTTTAATTTGTCAAAAGTGTTCATCATAATCTCCAAAAAACATTTCTTTTCGATTGAATTATAACACATCCCGGATTGCATAGAGAAGAGGAGCTGAATTAAATGCTTTGCCCCCTGCCGCAAATTACTGATAATGCCTTCCGTTTTTTGATACTTCCGCTATCTTTTTACTGCTTTAACATTTTACTTTCTTCCATTATAATATTTAATTGGTTTATATTTTTAATCATTTAAACCAAGTTTATCAGCTTTAGGAAATGCTGATTCATCAACTTTTCCGACAAATTCTATGCTCTAGTTGGAGATTTTCTTTTATGGAAGAAAAGTCATTCAAACCCTTTATTTCCGCTGACCGAGTGCTGCCAGAAATCACTCCGGTTTCAATCGGTCTCGGAATAATCCTTGCCGTGCTTTTTGGTGCGGCAAACGCTTACTTGGGTCTCCGGGTTGGCCTGACAATCTCGGCTTCAATTCCTGCCGCCGTTATCTCAATGGGAATCATCCGAATCATCTTGAAACGGGATTCCATCCTTGAAAACAATATGGTTCAGACAATCGGCTCGGCCGGTGAAGCCCTTGCCGCCGGCGCAATCTTTACTATCCCCGCGCTCTTTATGTGGGCAAAGGAAAGCGATGCGGTTACAAAGCCGTCATTCTGGGTCATCGCGATTATCTCCCTCTGTGCGGCTTTTCTGGGGCTTATTTTTATGGTTCCCCTCCGCACAGCTCTTATCGTCGAGGAACACGGAATTCTTCCCTTCCCGGAAGGAACTGCCTGTGCGGAGGTTTTGCTTGCAGGAGAAGAAGGCGGCGAAAAATCAAAGACCGTTTTCTCTGGTCTCGGAATTGCCGCTCTCTACAAATTCATCGCTGACGGATTGCGTCTCTTCCCTTCAGAAATTGACTGGAGCATCAAAAAATTCGGTACGGGCTTTGGTGCGGATGTTCTTCCAGCCCTTGCAGGTGTCGGCTACATCTGCGGCAAAAAAATCTCTGCCTATATGTTCGCAGGCGGCGTAATCGGCTGGTTCGTCATAATTCCGCTGATTAATTTCTTCGGTCTTTCTTCTGTTTTTGCCCCTGCAAGTGCACCGGTTTCTGAACTCGGCGCATGGGGAATTTGGAGCAGCTACCTCCGCTATGTGGGTGCGGGAGCTGTCGCCGCAGGAGGAATCATCAGCCTCGTTAAGTCATTTCCCACAATCATCAGGACTTTCAAAAAAGCTGTCAGCGGATTCGGACACAAGGAAGCCGTTGAGACACGCACTAACCGTGACCTTTCAATGAAACCGCTCTTGATTCTGGCTCTCGTAATCGTTGCTGTTATCTGGCTTTTGCCTGCAATTCCTGTAGGTCTTTTGGGAGCCATCATCATCGTGATTTTCGGCTTCTTTTTTGCCACGGTCTCAGCCCGCATGGTCGGTCTTGTAGGCTTTTCAAACAACCCGGTCTCTGGCATGACAATCGCAACGCTTCTGATTGCAACAGCCCTGCTCAAATCAACCGGCCACACAGGAGCCGCCGGCATGGTAAGCGCAATCTGCATCGGAACAATCATCTGTATCATCGCATCAATGGCAGGCGACATGGCTCAGGATTTGAAAACCGGCTACATCGTGGGCGCGACGCCGAAAAATCAGCAGATTGGCGAGCTTATTGGTTGTATCGTTTCGGCAATCGCAATCGGCGGAATCATGTATCTTCTGGATGCGGCATGGGGCTTCGGCTCAAAGGAACTTCCGGCTCCTCAAGCTACATTGATGAAACTTGTCGTTGAAGGCGTTATGGGCGGAAACCTGCCATGGATTCTTGTTTTCGCCGGGGTTGGAATCGCAGTAGCAATCGAAGTAATTGGAATTCCTGTTCTTCCTGTGGCTGTCGGTCTCTATCTTCCGATTCATCTTTCTGTTCCGATTTTTATCGGCGGTCTGCTCCGTGCATTCTTTGACCGAAAAGGAGAAGAAGGAAAAGCAATCACAGAGCGCGGTATTCTTTACAGTTCGGGACTTATCGCTGGTGAAGGCCTTATCGGTATTTTGCTGGCAGTGTTCGCAGTTATTCCCATGTCAAACGGAAAGTCACTCCTGCAGACAATCGACCTTGGCGGAATTCTAGGAAATGCGGGCGGCCTGATTTTCTTCGTTCTTCTGCTGGCAAGTTTTGTATTCTTCACGAGAAACAAAAAGAATGTATAAAACAAAAAAAATTCCCGCCAATTATATGGACTTGATTTTCGTGAAAAATGAAAACTGGCCCTGGCGGGTGAAAGACAATGGATTTGTTGAAATCGATATGGAAAACAGAGGATTTTTCAACTCCATCGCCCAGAAATTCTTTAAGAAGCCCCGCATAAGCCACATTTCTCTGGATAAGTACGGCTCTATTTTGTGGCAGGCTTTGGACGGAAAGGCGACTGTAAGCGACATCCTTAAAAAGATGACCGAAGCCTTCCCGTCCGAAAGTGATAAAATGCTCAACCGCGTGGTGCAATTTTTGGCAACGCTGGAGCGAACTGGCTTTATAAAAAGAAGCTGAATTCCTCACAGAGCTTAGGAGCACACAGAGAGATAATCTTAAAAGATAAAAAAATTCCTCAGTCCAGCATTGAAGTGCACCCCTAAAACTGGACAAATAAAGTTCAATTTTAGGAGGTGCATTTTTTATGTCCAAATACTCAAAAGAGTTCAAATTAAAGATTGTCTTAGACTATATTGAAAAACATATAAGTCCGGGACAACAGGAAAA
>JAFUHS010000197.1 GCA_017468745.1 Treponema sp.
ATCCCTCAAAGTCATTGAGGCTTTGCAGTCTTCTTTCCGCTCAATCTCTTCAGGTGTTCTTCCATCCGTGGTTGAAATCGATGTCACTGAAAAAAAAGAAGTTCAGTCAATGAATCCTTTCGAGGGCTTTGAAGGCTGGCCATTTGACTTTTTCTTCGGAAATCCGAACTCTGATCGGGAGTCTCCAAGAAATAATCGCAAGCGGGAGTACGAGCAGAAAGGCCTTGGCTCTGGTGTAATCGTAAAAAGAACCGGCGACACAGTTTATGTCCTTACCAACAACCATGTCGCAGGCAAGGCTACAAACATCACCGTAAAATTAAATGACGGTCAGGAATTTGAAGGAAAGCTCGTGGGGGCTGATGAAAGGCAGGATATAGCCCTTGTCTCATTCGATGCAAAAGATGCTGAAGGTGTTGTTGTCGCAACTCTTGGAGACAGCGACAATGTTCAGACAGGTGACATCTGTCTTGCAATGGGCGCTCCTTTGGGCTACCGACAGTCGGTCACTCAGGGAATCGTCAGTGCCACAGGTCGAAGCGGTGACCAGATTGGCAACATGAACGATTTCATTCAGACCGATGCGGCAATCAATCAGGGAAATTCCGGCGGTCCTCTCGTAAACATCTACGGAGAAGTAATCGGTATCAACACTTGGATTGCCTCAGGCTCTGGTGGAAGCGTGGGATTAGGATTTGCCCTTCCAATCAACTCTGTCAAAAAAGTAATCGATGACTTTATCTCAAACGGAAAGATTACTTATGGCTGGCTGGGTGTTTCTCTTGTAGATATCACAGACGAATACAAGTCTGAATTGGGCGTAAAGGGGCAGAAAGGAGCCTTTGCCTCACAAGTCTTCCTCAATTCTCCGGCGGCAAAAGGTGGAATGCAGGCAGGTGACTATATTATCGCCCTCAACGGGAAAAATATGAACAGCCAGAGCGAGCTTATCCGCGAAGTCGGTTATCTTCCGGCTGGTAAAAACGCTGAATTTGTCGTTCTCCGTGGTGGAAGTAAAATTACTCTCACTGTCAAAATTGAAGAGCGAACAGATGAGGTTTCAAATGACAATGCGAAACTTTGGCCGGGCTTCATCGCTTCACCTCTTAATAAAAAATTGCGGGAAAGCCTCAAGGTTGACGATAAAATCAAAGGTGTCGCTGTATCTAATGTGCTTGAAAAATCTCCGGCTGCGGCTCTCCGTATTCAGAACGGTGATATAATCACTTCGGTCAACGACAAGAAAATCTCCAACCTTAAAGAATTCTATGAGGCACTTGATTTGAACCGGAATAAAGAAATCTGGTTCGATGTCTATAACGACGGTCACACGATTTCTACAGGAAAATATAAATTGAACTAAAAAAAAGACTGTCTGATTTTCCCTCCTTTTTCAGATAAAACTTTTACCGGATGGCCTAGGCTGTCCGGTTTTTTCTATTTTGTTGTATTGACTATATTTTTAGAAATTTGATATAATCTCGTACTTATATTTTAATTTTAGTCGTTAGAGTTCCGTTACACTTTGCGGCGATTAAGAGGTTTTACATGTACGCACTTTTTGAATACAAAGGCAAACAGTACAAGGCTGAGAAAGACGCTCTCATTCAGGTCGATAAAATCGA
>JAFUHS010000021.1 GCA_017468745.1 Treponema sp.
GCAGGTTTCCGTCGCTAACCCAGACATTGCTTCCCTGAGTGGGGAAAAGAGAGCCGCCGCCAAAACCGATGATAATACTCTGCCAGTCATAGCTTGTCATCAGCTGGTCAACGATTTTCTGGAAGTCCGTGGGCCGGGGCGTAACCGTGATTCCTTCCTTTTTGCACTCGTCCACGATAATCTGGGCTATGTCAGAAGTAATAGTGTCGCTTCCGTTAATGGTCAAATCGAATTCGACCTTGTTTCC
Source organism: Treponema sp. (assembly GCA_017468745.1). Taxonomy (GTDB): domain Bacteria; phylum Spirochaetota; class Spirochaetia; order Treponematales; family Treponemataceae; genus Treponema_D. The sequence continues at coordinate 248 of JAFUHS010000021.1, forward strand.
CTCTGAGTCATACAAAAATCCGTCGCCACGGCGGGAAAAGCCAGCCGCTTCAAGCAATTTTTTGGCATGGGCATGGGAATAGCGGTATTGAAGGATAATATCTTCATTATAATAGCGGTTGACTTCAGGAAAGAAAGAATAAGTCGGCTCGGCAAGTCCACGGTAAGTCTGGGAAATGATTCGCTCACGGTTCAAGAGACAGCTCATAGCCTGACGGAATTCTTTTTTGCAGAACCATTTGTAAAAAGCCTCACTCTGATTTTTGGGATTCTGATTGAAAGACCAGAAGGAGGCGTTCATTGAGCCGTCCGCATTGAAGACCGTGTAGCCATCGGTCTTTTCCAGATTTTCCGCAATTATCTGACCGTCGGGGGTAAGGGCGTTTTTTGCGTCCCTGACGGCTTCCTCCAGCTGCTCAGGCTGAAAAGAATAGTCCTCGATTTTACCCTGTCTGAACAGAAGATAAGCCGTGTTTGCGTCTCCAACCACCTGATAAACCAATTCTTCGGGATAATGATGACTTTCGCCCTTTGAGTCCTTGTCCCAAAATTCAGGATTTCTCCTGTACAAAAGACGCTGCCCCGGAACATATTCCGTAAGAAAATAAGGGCCGCAGGAAGGGATTTCTTTGGGGTCGGTGGCAACGGTAAAGAGTTTTTTTACGGCATCAGCTCCCCCCTTGTCCTTGGCGGCCTTGTAGAGGAAGCGGGGGCCGAAATCCATGTTAGTCTGCAAAATCGGCTCGGCCACAATCTGGGGAAAGTGAAAGACAAAAGAGGCATCATCAATCTTTTCGATTGTAATGCGTGCCTCGCTGCCGTCATCCATGGGCATGAACTGGGAATTGTAGGCAGAAGAGCCGCACTCCTCGTCCCCCTGAATCTCATCGTACCAGAAAATCACATCGTCGCTGGTCACCTTGACTTTTTCATGACGATTCTCATAAAAAGACCAGTAGACATCGCTCTTAATAGTGTAAATCACATCAAGCTTGTTCTTCTTTTCATCGATTTTTATCTCAAAATCCGCGATACGACCTTTCCACTCCCGCCTGATAATGTCATAGTCGGCAAGATACTGAACCATAGGCGCGACCACCCCCGCAGTAGTTCCGTCTTTTTCGGCCACCAGCATGTTAAAGCTCTTCGGCTCGCCCATAATGATGTCATTGTAAGTGCCGCCGACCTTTCCGACCTCAAAATGATTGGTCGTGTTGGGGCGGTGAACGGTCTTCGCAATAAGTTCGCTTGCCCCGCTGGCTCTGGCCGCCTCGATTTCCGAGAGAGTCATTTCTGGAGAACGGGAACAAGATGCGAGGAGAAAAATAAAGCACAGATTACACAGATTTACGCAGATTAAAAATGTTTTTTTGGGAAAGTGCCTTGCAAAGGAAGAGAGATTTTTCATAGCGAAAGTATAACAAAAGATTTGAAAAAATTATATAATTCAGCCATGAAAATCTTCCGTCCCCTGGATTTTTTGATAATTCTTTCTGCCCTAGCTTTGGGCATTTTCTTAACTGTAAAAAAAGCAAGCCATTCCAGCGCAAAAGTTCACGTGCACACAGAGGACAGCGAATACGAGTATTCGGCAAAGGCAAACGGAATCTACGAGGTTCAGGGAACTTTGGGCAAAACACGCTTTGAAATCAAAGACGGCCGAATTCGCATAATCGATTCCCCCTGCCCCAACAAAATCTGCATTCATCAGGGCTGGGATTCGCCCCTGGTCTGCCTGCCAAACAATGTAATAATCACTCTTGAAGAAGAAGGAGAAAGTGAATTCGATGCCTTCGCTGACTAAAAAAAAGATTGCCTATTACGCTTCCCTTACTCTGCTCTTCTCATACGTTGAGATGATTTTGCCCCGCACCCTTCCATTTTTCAAGCTGGGACTGGGAAACATAGCCCTTTTGATGGCACTTGACCTTTCATTTTCATCTTTTCTACTTCTTTCTATTATAAAGGCCTTGGCTTCATCTCTTATGGGAGGAACCCTCTTCTCCCCCTTCTTTTTGATTTCGCTGGCGCAAAGCCTTTGCAGCGCACTGATTATGCACCTGCTTTCGAGCCTGAACAAAAAATGTCGCCAGAAACTCATTTCCCTCTACGGAATCTCTGTGGCTGGCTCCTGCGTAAGTGCCGGCGCCCAGATTTTCTGCTGCTCCCTGTATTTAGGAAGGGGAACTTTTGCCCTCTTGGGGCCGATTCTGATTTTCAACTGTGCCACAGGAATCATCACGGCATTTTTCAGCAGGCGATTGTCTTCGCTTGTCAGAGCTGACAGGAATTTTGATTTTGAAAAAAATCTGTCAGAAGAAAAGGCGGGAAAGGAATCAAATCATCCTGCAAAAAGAAGTCTTTCTCCCCGCTCGCAGGCTTTTATGGCTCTGGGGATTCTTCTGGCAGCGGCATCGGTCTTTTTCATCAAGAGTCCTTACCTGCTGACTGCCGCCATGATTGCAAGCCTTGCCGCACAAAAATGCTCAGGCAGGAAGATTCTTCTTCTTCCCCATGTCTCCCTGTGGATTTTCATTTTCATTTCATCGATTCTTCTGCCCCAGGGAAAGATTCTCGTAAAAATCTGGAACATTTCTGTTACGGAAGGCGCGCTTCTGACTGCCCTGCAAAAATCCCTGAGACTTTCCGCCGTAAGCGCTTTAAGCCAGTGCGCCCTCTTCCTGAAACCGCCTGAAAAATCGATTCTAGCCCTATCCCTTTCTTATTACAGGAATATGAGCGACCGTTTCAGGAATGCCAAGGGAAGCATTTTCCAGAGGGTGAAGGAAGTCATTTCGCCACAATGACATTTTCAAAAGGATAAATCACTTTGACAGCGTTTTTAAGGCCTTCTGAATAGACCAGGCTTCTGTCTTTGGTAATCAGGACAAAATCAAAATCCCGGTTTTCCTGCCAGAAGCGAAGGGCGTCTTCCTTTCCCATAACGAAAAGAGATGTGCTCAGGGCATCTCCGTATGTGCCTTTTTCAGAGACTATCGTTACGCTTTCCAGATCTCCTTCCACCGGGCGGCCCGTCCTTGAATCAAAAATGTGGATGTAGGTCTTTCCGTCTTCGCCCACAAAAAAACGCTCGTAGCCGCCGCTGGTAATCACTGATTTTGACTCGACCTTAATTCCACAGGCAACGTCCTCTGGATTCCAGGGGCATTTTACGCCCACAGACCACAAGGAGCCGTCACTTTTCCGCCCCAGAGCATGGATATTCCCGCCCAAATCAAGGAGAGCTGATTTTATCCCCCTTTCTGAAAGAATCTTCACGGCTTCATCCCCGGCATAGCCCTTGACCACAGCCCCGAAATCAAGCTGCATCCCCCTTTGCTTTTTCAAGAAAAAGGGCAAATCTTTGTCACCGGAAGGAAAAATCGAAATCTTTGAAAAATCTGTCAGAGTCAGGAGCCGGGAAATCATTTCCTCAGAAGGAATTTTATAATCCTCGGTGGTAAAGCCCCATTCCCTCACGATTGGGTATAGGGCAGGGTTAAAAAGTCCGCCAGTTTTCTCGTACATCATCTTGGAAAAATCAAAAAGAGGCTCAAAGGCTGCGTGAACTGCCGCGCTCTCGCCGGAAGAATTATTCACGGCATAAAGGTCGCTTTCGGCAATAGTGGTAGAAAGGAGCTGCTCCAAAGAAAGGATTTTCTCCCGCACCTGGGCGCAGGCCTCCGCTCCCTTTCTCATGCTGGAAGAAAAAACCTGAACTGAAATGTAAGTGTTCATGGACTTAAAGCTGTCATAGGTCTTTATTTGCTTGCAGGAAGCAAAAAAAAGCAATAATAGGAAAAGAAGAGCAGAATACTTTTTCATGTGGGAAAATGTAACAAAAGACCGAAGGATTTTCAATAATTCGTTAGCATTTTCTAACATTTTTATTGACAATAGGAGTGAATTACTCTAAATCAGCTTTTGTTAGTTCAATCTAACTATTTCAAAACAAAGGAGTTTTTATGAAAAAATCTTTAGCAAAGGCAGGAGCCTTCGCCCTTGCCCTTTCACTATCCCTCTGGCTCAGCTCGTGCTCTGACGATGACAGCTCAAGCTCTCCACTTTCATCAGAAAATGTCGTGACTCTCAACGAGCTTGTCATAAAAGCAAATGCTTATGTGGCTGCGGATAAATCTCTCACAGACTTAGAAGCAAAAATCGCAGAGGCAGAGAAAATCCTTGAGTCCAACGACTCAGATTCAGAAGTCCAAGCCGCCATATCATCTTTGGATTCATTAATAGAAGCGGCCAAGTCTACAAAAATCTCCGATGAAAGCTTTTCCGACCTTGCAGGCTCTTCAAAGAGCAGAAGCTACAAGGGGCTTTTCAATCCCACGATTCTCAAAGAGGACTATGACTCAGTATGGCTTAATACATCACTCCTCTTGTAGGAGAAGACAAGGCAGAAGAAACAGCCAAAATGCTAAAATCTTCTATAAGTGCACCGACTTACGGTAAAAATGTCAGCTCCGGGCAGAAAAGTTTCAACTGTGAGCTTCACCCGGAAGACACGATTCTCACATTTGCGGCAAGTGACGAAAAACTCAAAATATTATATCACACTTACAGAAATTTCACTAGATGAAAATTACCTTAATTTTGCTGCTCCAATTGGTATGAAATAATCGTGGCGAACTGCTTTCCGTCTTTGGAAGAATACAATTCAAGTTTTTCGGCATCTTCCGGAATCTTGAAATCCAGCTCAAACGCTCCAGTCTTTGAATTTTTCGGGATGAATTCATATTTTTCTTCGGCCGTGACAATCACGAAACTGGAATAAGCGTTCGTCTTGATAGAAAAATGCTCCTCGCTGCCCCTTTTAAGACTTCCTTTGAGCGGAGAAATCAGGCTGATTGTGCTTGCGTTCTGGTAATTTTGATAGGCTTGCGGAAAACGAAGCACATTTTTTCCGAATCCGTCATAATCTGAGGCGGCTTTTATGTCAAAATTCAAAACGGTCTCGTAGTTGTGAGTGTTTCGGTCGAGAAGTTTCAGGATTTTGTTGTTCGCAAGGTTGCGTGGGTTGTCAAAAAGGTCTTCGGCGTAGTAATAACGGTTGTTTTCTTCTATTAAACAGTATGATTTTTCAAAAAGCTCTGCTTCTTTCGGCGTGATTTTTTTGGAAGAAACAAGAGAAGGCAATTTCGCCAAAATATTCTGCTCAAAGTCAGACTTGTTGAAAAATTTGGGATTTGTGGTCGTGCCGCTGAACCTTGCGCCGAACTGGGTGGAATAAATCTTTTTGTCGGGAACATCGAAAATGAAACGCCTCGTGCTGCCCGCGTTCTCAAACCAGCTGGCCGAGTCCATGTCAGAAGGAGCGTCACGACCGTAAATGCTTGCCATCATCATAACATTCGGCTTTGAGCAAACGATGTCGAATCCAGTCGCCTCGGAAATCTCGTTCGTGTACTCGTGGGCATTTTTCCCGAATGAAAGGCCGTACTCAAAGAAAATGCCCGGAATGTACGGCTCTTTTACGAATTGCTCAGGGGTGCGAATGAGTTTTTCTGGCAAAAGCTGCCATTTTTCTTCTTCGGGAAGATGAGAATAAATGAATTGTGATGGCGAAAGATTGAACCACTGGAGCGTGTACCGTTTGATGAAACTCCGCTTGTCAACATAGCCCGCATCCCAGGTCACATCAATCTGCTTCCATTTGCCGCCGATTTTGACAATATTCCATGCGTGGTCACTTTCCTTGTACAAGTAGCCCGGATAATTGAAGCCCTTCGGCCAACCAGAAATTATATCGACCTCGATTTTTGCATAATAGCACATCGCCGCCATCAAGTTGCAATAGCCAACGCAAACCGCCTTTTCCTTTTTGAGAACACTCTCGTAATCCTGCTTGCCCGCCCCTTCGTTGGTGAAAGCATTGCAGTCGTAGGAAATATTGTCGCAAATCCAGTCATGAAGGATTTTTACACGGGAAGAAGTGTCTCCGCTCGTTCCCACAAGGAAATTCACCAGCTGAGGCAAAGTTTCTTTGGGAGTGATAAAAACCTGCTCCTGAATATTCTTTGGAACTTGCCGAACACGCGAATTCATAGTCGCGCAGAACATTTGAGAAGAAAGGAATATGAGAATGAGGAAAGAAATTGATTTTTTTAGCATGATTGAGTCTCCCCGCCATAAAACCTGAAATTAACGGCTTTTTCAATTCTCGCACGGATTACAAGCAAAAGCAACGCGGAGCAAAAAGAAAGGGCAATTAGAATCAGAGGTATCGGAAATTTCAAAGGCACAGCAGAAGCATCTTCCAAAGTTCCCAAAGCATTTACAGAAAACAGAACCGCCCCACAAAAAGCAAGAGCAAAACGCACGAGAATCACGAAAGTCAATGCTCGGCGAGCTTCAGAAAGAACTTGCAGATTTTCAGAAGATTTTGTCTTGATGCCAATTTTGAGAGCATTCAAGAACGGAACAAAAAGTTTGGCAGGGACAAGGAAAAGATATGAAGAGCCGAGCAGAAAAACCACCATCAAAGGAATCTGCGAAATCATCTGTGGCGAAAAATCAGAAAAAACGAAAGTATGCCCCAAAGTCAGAAGGGAAAAAAGCACGACCATACCGACCGCAAAAGCAACGAACGGCTTGAAAGGCAGCTTCGCAAAGATAAAATTTTCCTGCGAGGGCGATTTTTTGCAAGAAGAAAGCCTTTTATATAGAAGAGATTTGACAGGAAGTAGAATCAGAAGAATCTCCCCGGTGTAAAAAAGCGTTAAGAGTCCGAGTGCAATCAAAACACCCAAAACACTTTTCTCATCAGATAAATTTATAATCATTGCAAGGCAAAGGAAAGCAATCATACCGCATATGCACAAAAGCGACTGAATCACGAGCGAAACGGCGTTCAGCGACTGGGCAATCTGTAGGGCAGAGAAATCTTTTTTGGAGACGGCGATTTTTAAGCCACGGAAGAAATCTTTCACGGAATTAGCAGCAATAAGCACGGTGAAAATCGTGGAGAGCATCACAAACATGCTCGGAATGTCGATAGTGCCGCCGATTGAGCCACCGCCAAGAGTGATTGTGGCGATGCTTGCGATTAAGATGAAAACGATTGAGATGATGTAAGGCATGGGAAACCTCCTATTTGGATTTATTCGATTTTGATTTGTGACTATGAGGAATAAAAAGAACTTTGTCTGTTTTTTTGTCGTACAAGATTCCGTCCTTTGAATAATACTTTGGATTTTTGCTTGCGACAATGACAGCTTCCAAATCGCAGTAGAAGTGATTGCCCGAAGAATCCGTTTTGGGCAAACCAAACTCCAAGTCAATCTCGGTACAAGTGCTTGGAATACGGATTATTCTGAGCCTGTCGCACTGAAAGAAAGCGAATGCCCCGATTTTCTTAATGCCTTCTTCTATTTCAACAGCCTCCAAATCACGACCATATTTGTAAATCGAAACTCCGCTTGCGTAGAAGATTTCTCTCACTTTGTAAGATTTTCCTTCATGCTCAACTTTGGAAGGGATTTTTACGCGTTTTTGCCTTGATGGAAGTTCGCAGACAATCGCTTCGCCCACAGGGATTTCTTTTTTGATGCCCCCATAATCGTCTTCGTACAGATTTGTGCAGAAAGTGATTCCGCCTACGGTGAAACGCTCGGCGAAGAGGGAGAATGTGATGGTAAGAAATATGATTGATAGGGGAAATTTTTTCATGAAATTTATCTCCGTATTTTCAAGCATCTGAATATAATAGCTGTAAATTGCAATGAGCACATTCCGAATGCTCGTCGGCATGAAGATGAAGACCATTGCCCTCGCACCATCTCCAGTTCTTGCAGTTTGCACACCGACCGATTTTCGCCCAGGAACGATTCCGCATATTTTGAAAACGGTTGTTCCAGACCTCCATAAAATCGTCCTTGTAAATGTTTCCCTGAATAAAAGATGGACTTCTCACGCTGAGACAAGCAGAAATCGAGCCGTCGCACATGATTGAACCGACATTGATTCCGCCACGACAGAAGAAGTAGTAGTCACGAACTTTCAGCTCGTAATCACCAAGATAGCCCTCACAGGAATAGCTCGCATGAATTGATTTTCCGTCCGCAGTCTTGTAATTTCTTGTCTCCACGATAAAGTCCATAAGCTGTCGGTATTCGCTTGGAGTAAGAGACAAATCATTTTGGGAAGCACGACCGCTTGGGAAGATTGAGAAAAGCCGCCATGATTTAACGCCTTTTGAGATAAGAAAATCACGAAGCTGGGGCAAAACAGGAAGATTGGCACGATGAACGCAAGTGATGACATCAAACAAAAATAATCTAGGATATTTTTGATGGCGAGAAACGCACAGTTCAATCGCATTCACGACAGCACGAAAAGAATCGGGATTCTGCCGCAAATAATTATGCTCCTGTTCAAGTCCGTCAATGCTAAGGCTCATTCCGCCCAGACCGCTTTTTATGAGGGAATCAAATCGCTGTGCAGTCATAAAAAGACCGTTCGACACAATGCACCAGTCAAAACCTCGCTCTCGGATTGCAACGCCCGCCTGCTCCAAATCGCCCCGCAAAAGAGGCTCGCCACCCGTAATGCACACGGTCATGCGGTAAGTCGTGTTTTTTTCTTTGATTCCATCCAATGCCTTTATAAAATCCGAGAGCGGCATATCGGGAACAGCAGTTTCTTTTAAGCAGTCTGAACCGCAGTGACGACAATTTAAATTGCAACGTAGGGTACATTCCCAAAAGAGATAGGTCAGTTCATGTTCGTTCCGCACGGCATGGCGATACAAGCGGAATACCTCACGGCGAAGCCTTTCTTTTATGGTCATTTTCGCTCCAAAATAACAAATTCTTCCCTTGTGATCTCATCGATTTCAAACAAAAGATCTCGTCGCAAAGCCTTGAATTCACCTTTCGGGTCAGAGACAATCATAGTATACTCCACGCTAAGCCCCGCCCAGACGGACATATCATCAAAATAAAAATCCCCATCTTTTTGCGTATAAGTTACAGCCAATTCTTGCGTTCCAGAATATAGAGCAACTTTTATCCCCTGCAAAGGAACTTTCTTTTCTTTGTCGTAGACACTTCCGTACAGTTTTGTCTTAATGTGGTTCATTCGCCCGCCATAGACCGAAAGAAAATCGTCCTCAAGTTCAAAGCCCTCGACAATCTTTGTACTTCGAGGCAAGTCTGAAAAATCATGAGCATAGGCAGTCAAACCTAAAAGAGACAATGCAAATGCAGTCATGCGGTGCGTGAGTTTCATAGATTTATCTCTCCTTGTCAGATTCATTATCAGGAGGAACTTCTGTCTCCACTGGCTCTGGTGGTTCTACGACCTTTTTATTTTCTTCATAGGATTCTGGAGGACCGCCATAGGCACAAGAAAATACACGCAGAACACAAGAATTCAAACCAAGAAGAGAGAGAAACAGTATTATGATTTTTGTTTTTATGAATCTCATCTTTCTACGCATTGTGCATTCCCCAATTAATAAAGAATTGCAATTTTAATGTTATATCAATTTTACAATATGATTTTAATACTGTAAACGAAAAACTATATTAAAATTGTATTCCTAGCAGTCCTTCTTTCGCTAGTATTCGGAGTATTTTTCCATCCCGCATTATAGTGATTTCCACCTGTGACTTGTCACCAAACCTTTCGCTAGTATGCAAATCGTAGATAAAGAAATCTTTTGTGCTGTCAGAAAGCGGATAATTGTCATAGAAAAGAAGCGTGTCGCCTTTATTAAGACCGATTCTTTCTGCCTGACCTCCCGAGACAATGCTTTTGAATTTGATACCCGCAGTTTGCCCATTTTGCAACCGTGCGAGCATCAAATTCAGTGCAGCCGCAGAAGCTTTTTGAATATCTTCTTTCGAGCAGACAGACGGATTGCCGAGCTTTTTGTAAATACGAATGTCGGTAAGAATTGCAGAGGAATATGCCTCATAAGAAAGTAATGAATCAATTTTCAACAATAAATCAAGCAGGGCATTTTTCTCAGGATATTTTTTCATGGAGTAATACATATACAGATTTCCAAGCAGGCTCAGATTTTTTGAAACAAAATCCATATCTGCACTCGCAAAATCAATATTACGCATAGATTCTGCCATGCTGCAGTTTTCTTTTTTTGCGACGGCGTTCATAATGCTTACAATCTGCTTCTGCTCTTCCAGCCTTAGCAAAATCTTGTCGGAATCAGACAGCCCTTCGTAAAGGAAATCAACACAGTCAAGCCAATAATCGAAACCTTTGTCGTGATATTGTGTCATTAAGCAAATGTCAGTAAATATTCCGTTGAATTTATCCGCATAATTGCCAACAAAATCCTCAACAAGCAAAGTTTTAAAAGATTTTATGAACCAATCGACAACATCTTTTATCTCTTCAAAAGATGAATTCATTGCAAGATAATCTTTGTACCAGTCAAACATATCTTTTAATTCTGAGAAAGAATATGCTTTGCCGTCTTTTAGCATTATCTCAAAAATTCCTTTCTTTTTTTCAAGGGACAGTTCTGAATCATTAAGCTCCAAAAGTCTTACAAAAGTTCCCTCTGGATATTCTCTGAGCATTTTTTTGTAGATTTCCGCCGCTGTTTTTTCATCGTCCGTTCTAAGATAATATCCTTGCAGCCTGTACAATGCCTTTGCAGAATTAGGAACTTTCTGCACATAATTGTCAATGTGGAATTTGTACAGTTTCATCGCTTCTTCATCTTTTAAAGCGATTTGCCAAAAATTATTAGACTCTTGTACATCCCATTCATTATCACGCCTTAATTCATCATTCCAAGAATTTATAGGGAACCGCTTCTTATAATTCTTTTCTGCGACAGAACTTAGAGCATCAAAACAATACGAGTCCAACGCAAGTGAATTGTCAGATTGAATATCGAGAATTGTGTTTCTGTTCGCTTTTGAATTAAGCATATCAAGTATCTCTTTTAAAAGCATTTCTGATTTTGGATGAACAGTTCTGTTTTCTTTGGAATCGGCTGTAAGCCAGCTACTTATAATTCCATTACTCTTAGATGAGTTTTTTGTCATTTGAGGCACATCGTCTTTGTTCAGCGTCCAGCCGCCGATTACCTGATACACATCATTTTTTTTCAGTTCGGACATTGTTTCCTTGCTGTCATCAAAAAAATACCTGATAATCGTTCCTTTTGATGTGTATAAGAGTTTTTCACCTGTATGAATATTGTCAAACCCGAACACATTCGGCATTTCAATTTCAAAAGAACTCTCAAATTTCGTGGAAGATGATATATCCCAAACATCATAAAATCCTCCACCTGTCTGATATTCGCCAGAAAAATGAATAAGAGAAGCGTCTCCTGAAAAAGCTATTTTGCTTATGGAAACTGGCTTGTCAGCGTCGTATTTCGTCTTGAATATCAATGCGTTGCCTTTTAGCCGCCAAACCTCAACCTCGTTTATATGCCCAGTTCCCCAAACTGATGTAGAATCAGTTCCAATCGCCAGATAAGAAGAATCATTACTAAGTGCCAAATATGATATGTTGACGAGAGTTTGAATTTGTTTTAACAGTTTTCCGCTCTTTGTAAAAACCGAAAGCTGTTTTAAGTTAGAAACAACATAGACATTCTCGTTTTTGTCAATGCAGAGATTTTTGCATTGGTTCGGGTAAACTACGACCTTTTCAAGAGGAACAACCCATTTTTCTGACAGAGTTTTGAAATCAAGCTTTTTCAATGCGTAGTTTTTTAGTCCGTTCTCTTTGTCGCTGATTGCACAAACAGCATAAAGATTATTGCCCATAAGTCCAAAACTCAGACAATTTGACAAGGGAAGTAATTTTATGGTAGCTTCTGCCCCTGAAAAATCGACAAAATACAAGTTATCTGTTTGCTGTTTATCGCAAATGACAACAGCGTATTTATCAGAAATGACAGAAATGTCCTCGACAAAACACGGCAGATTTATTCGCTTTTGATACGAAAGATATTTTTTGTCAGCGAAATTTACAGAATAGATTTCTACACAATTCTGCTTATGAACACTGTCATAAACGAAAATAAATTTTTCTGACGGTGATTTTTTTATCTTCCAGACACCAGAGCCAGAACTTTTTACATCATCGTTGAACGGCGTTATGAAATAGTCCTTTTTGTCGTGAATATTTCGGGCTTCAAGGAAGCGACCTTCTGTAGCGTTTCCCACGACATTGCAAATATAGCTGTTTTTAAGCAATATGCTGTCAAGTATTACACCCGAATACAGAAGACTTTTCAGCATATCGAAGCTAATTTTGTTTGCTTTTATCGCAAATTCTTTTGTTCCGCTGTTCTCGAATTTCACCTGAATGTTATTGTCATCGGAAGTAAATTTTGTGCTGTAAATGCGTTCGTCAAACAAGCGGTTGTTCACAATCTCGCTTCCATCTCGAACTGCAAAAAGATACAAAGAATTTCTGTTCGTTGCAACTGCGATTTTTCTTCCGTCATTACTAAACTGCAAATTTTCGACGACGCCGTTCACATTCATAATAACCTGCTCAGTCTCGTGGAACGCATTATTTATGCACACAGATTTTGAGGAAGAATCATTAAAAAGAATGCTTCCAGTCGTGACAAAATGAACATTATCTGGACTGAACACTATTTCACTGCGAGGATATTCCTCTCGCCTTGTCCACATATTTTTTTGCTCAGGAATGTCATAGAGCGTAAGTTCTGAGCTTGAATTTGAGATGCGGGAAGAATAAACCAAGAACTGCCCGTCAGATGAAATAGTCCATCTTGACAACATTCCGTTTTCTTTTACAACAGAAACAGACATATCAGTCAGATTCAATATTTTTATAATAAATCCAGCTTCATTATCTTCACTTGCCAAAACTTGCTTGTATGCAAAAAGAGCATTATTTGTAAAAAACTGACAGTCCAAAGAGGACACAATAGAATTTCCAGTTTTCCATACATAGCCATTTTCAGGAGAATCTTGGAATAGGACTTTTTTGCTCTCAACATCGATGATTTGAAATGTTTTGTCATCCTTAAAAACGACGGCAAATTTTCCGTCATCAGAAATTGTTTCCAAAAGACCGTTTTTTCTGTCGCCAGTTTTTTTAAAACCATACCAATCTGTTACGTTTAATTTATCGGCTATTTCTTTTTTCTCAAGATAATCGATTTTATCTTTTGGCATTTCCGTTACGGAATCTTTCTCCACCAGCCAAGAACCATTTGTAATGAGATTATACACTTTATCCCGAACAACAGGATTTTCATCAAGCTGCAAGCTCCTTTTGTAATATGCAAGGGCATAACTTGTCTCGCCGTTTTCAAGCAAATTGTTTGCCTGCGTGTAGTGAGAAAAAGCCAAATTTTTGTTTGCACTTCTCCACCCCAAAGCCGCATACACCGAAATGACCGCAAAAAATGCGACAAGCGAAATTGCCGTTCCCAGAATAAAATTCCGTCGTTTTCGCTGTGCTTTCTGGTAGCGGTCATTCAAAACGGAATACTTCACCTGTAGCAGGAACGCGAGAATTTTCAATATAAAGTCGTTCTTTGCATCTTTTGTAAGAACATTCTCATCGCCGTAGTCCAGAATCGGAAAATTGTGAGTAAGAAAATCATCGCCCAGTTTGTAAAGGCTAGGCGGCAGACATTCCGTTTCTTTTGTATTCTGCGAAATTTCGCCCGCAATAATCACAGGAAGAATATGACTTTTCGCATATTCAAGACCGTGAAGCTCTATGAATTTCTGTATTTCCCAGTCAACATAATGATTGCCGTCAGCCGTGCTTTGAGCGGAATTGGGGCTTGCCACAACAACGAGATAATTCGATGATGCAAGGGCGTTCTCAATTCCCTTTACGAACGACTCTGGCATTACATCAAGGTCGTTGATGTCTCGGAAACAGCGGAGTAGCTTTGGAATCGGCTCTGCATCGGCAGGGCGAGACAGTTTTGCCGGAATATGGAATTTCTCCAGCGATGAATGAATCCATTTTGCATCTTTAATGTCTTTGCGAGAGTAACTGATGAATGCGTAGTAAGAATTCTGAAGTTTGTTTTCCATAGATTTTCTCCTATTCATACAAAACAAATCCTGCCCAATATACTGGGTCAGACCATTGTTCGCTGTCTTTCATTTCTTGCTTTGCCGATTGATACGCACTTTCATAAGGCACACCTGCCTTTATGTGTCCGTAAAAAATTCTTTGGAATTCACAGGTCGCATTGTCGTCAACTTCCCAAAGCGTTACGCCTACATTACTCGCTCCCGCAACAATGCACGAACGAGTAAGCCCCACCATTCCATCCGCTTTTTTCTCAGCTGAAAGACCTGTCTGACATGCTGACAAATTGAGGAATTCTGCATCCATATTGAGCAATGCAAGTTCCGAAACTGTAAGATAACCGTCATCGTCAGAATCTGCCACCACACCCGAAACTTCCGAGAACACAAGAGATGAGCACTCAGGCTCATTTGAATCAAAATATCCATGACAAGCTAAAAGAATCTGAGTATAGTTCGCCAATTCACCAGAAGAAGACAATTTTTTTACAAGTGATTCAGTAGAATTTTTACCGACATAAACATCAATTTTCTCATTTGAGAAAATTGTGTTTTTTATATTGGAAATTTCTTTTTCAGTTCCAGGAATATTTTCCCATTTTGGAATATTTCTTCTATAATATTCGCTGACTTTTGTATTTTTTGCTAAAGAAAAATCTTCGCCAGAATCATATACTGCGTTTCCGATTTCCAACATACTGAAAGATTCTCTTTTTTTTCGTTCACGAAGCATACTTACGGAAACAGACGGAGAAAAACTTATCGCATATTTTTCACAAAGCACTCCATCCGCTTCATTTCCGAGTATGTCGAAAGGAATTGAAGATAAAACTCCGTCAGGAACTATTAAAATGTTTTTTGCCTTTTCACTCAAATGCGGAAGAACAGGCTCTATGAGTTTTGCGTATAACTCGGAACGGTATTTTTGTATGCCAGAGCGTTTTCCTGCAAAAAGATTCTGGCGTTTTTTATAAACGGAATTTCTAAGTTCATAGGCGGCTTTCAGGTAATCATATTCAGAATCTATAGGAACAATATTTATTTTATCAGAATCAATCACAATGCAATATGCCATTTGCTCATACAAAACATATTCAAGAACAGTCCTGTCTTCTTTGCACCATTTTTGAACTGACTCCGCTGTAACGGGCTTTGGGTTGCGGAGTTGTGCATACACTGGGATTCGATTGCTAAGTTCTGAATCAAGTTCCGCCAGCTGTTTTTCGGCTTCTGCAAGCCGCTTGCCTGCATTCACGAGTTTCGCATTGTTTCTTTTTGAACCAAGTTCATTCTGCTTTTCTATTTCTTTTCTTGCCTGCGTTATCCGCTCTGATAATTTACGGACTAATTTTCTTTCCTCATCAGTAACGCCCTTTAATTTGACTGCAGTCTCAAATCCTAATTGTTCCAAAAAACCTCTGTTTCTGAGAGATTCGGAATATTCAAAAGCTTTTGCTATATTATTATGCGAAGTTTCAAACTGAACGCCGTGATAATATAACGGCAAAGACATACTCAACAAATTTGTTTTTATCGATGACAAATCAAGTCGGGCTTTCTCCGTAGCCTCAATTCCTGTCTGTAAGGCTTCCCTAACAAGTTCCTCATTTTTTGTTATTTCGATGATTTTTTTCATTCTCTCTATAGTCGCAACATAATCAGATGTACTTTTTGAAGCGTTTATACACTTATTCCAATATTCATCAGCCAAGAGAAAATTCTTCTTATCACAGTGCAAAAGCCCAATATTAAAACAAATCAGTGCCACATTGCGATGTTCAGAACCAAAGCTATTCTCATAAACCGCAAGTGCTTTTTCATCATAAGAAATGGCGTTGTCATAATCTTTTTTTGAGGCGTAAATCAACGCAAGATTCGCATAGTTACCTGCGGTTTTAGGATGATTTTCTCCAAGCAATTTTTCATCTATATTCTTCGCTTTTTTTAGATAAAGAAGAGCCAATTCATAGTTTCCTTTATCACGATATGCAGTGCCCAGATTGCCATACGCCATCGACACAGAAGTATGTTCGTTTCCATAAATTGCAATATATGAGTTCAAGGCTTTTCTGTAATATCTTACCGCTCCTTCATAATCTTTTTTATTTTGATAAACTATCGCAATATTGTTGTATATAACTGCTGTTTGCGAATGATTTGCTCCAAGAGTTTTCTCGCTTAGAATCCTTGCATTTTCATAATATGAAAGCGCATTATCATTATCGCCTTTTGCAACATAAATATTTCCTATGTTCAAATAAGTCGGAGAAAGCAGGTTGCTTTGTTCCCCGAACAATTCAATCCTCAATGAATGAGCTTTCTGAAAATATGCCAGAGCCTCATCAAGCTGCCCCTTGTCCTGATAAACAGTACCGAGATTGTTATAGCATGAAGCGATCAAATTATGCTTGCTTCCGAAAATGTGCGTATAAACAGACAAAGCTTTATCAATATAAAAAACAGCATTTTCATAATCACCAAATTGTCTGTAAAGCACCCCCTTGTTCATATATGAAGCCGCTACATCTGGATGGATTTCGCCAAATAAAGTTTCTCGGATTGAGAGTGCTTTGTCTCCGTAAACCAATGCGTTCTCAAAATCATCCATTTCTTGATAAGTTTTTGAAATATTTGAATATAACATCGCGACATTATCGTGATTCTCTCCCACTAATGCCACAAGCATTGAGCGAGCCTGTTCATAATTTTCAAGAGCTTTCGAATATTCATTTTTTTCATTGTAAACAAGAGCGAGGTTCTGATACGCAACGGCAGTTTCTGGATGATTTCCAAGTATTTTTTTCCTTATTTCAAGTGCTTTTGAAAAATAATTCAAGGCACTATCATAATCGCCTTTTTGTAAAACCACCTCTCCGATATTCGTATAAGAAGCAGCTGTTTCAGAATGTTCCTCACCGAACAATTTCTTACGAATATTTGTCGCCTTTTCAAGATTTTCAAGGGCTTTGTCATATTCTGTCCTGTTGCTATGAACAAGCCCTATATTGTTGTAAATAATCGCCGTAATATTATTTTCTTCTATTGAGTTGTTTTTTTGGAGACTAAGGGCTTTCTCATAATAAGTCAAAGCATTGCCATAGTCCGCTTTTGAGAGATACACATTTCCTATATTTACCAAAGGTTCAAGTGTTTGAAAACTGTTTTCGCCATAGAGTTTTTGATTAATAATTAAAGACTTATTGTTATAAAAAAGCGAGTTTTCATATTCAGATTTTGAATGATAGCAAGCCCCGATATTTCCATACATTCTTGCAGATTCTGCTTCTGCTCCAACAGATTCGCAAACATCAAGTGATTTCTGGAAATATTTTATTGCCTTGTCATATTTTCCAGATTCATAATATCCCATTCCGATAACAGAATACAAACTTAGCAATTCTTTTGGATTTTCTTTTGAAATTTCGTCAGTGCCCTTTGCTTGTGCATATTTTTCAAAATAAAAAAGAGCTTTTTTGTTGTCTTGCATAGCGGCAAAGGCATCCATTGAGCTTTGATACATGGAAAGCATAATCTCGCTGTTCTGGTCAAACAGTTTTTCCATAATGGAGATTGATTCTTCCAACAAAGGAATTACCTTGATTGAGTCAGACTCATTCTGACCGTAAAGGGTCATGAGTTTTCCCATAACAACAAGTTTTCTTGCATAATCATTTTCAGAAAGTTCTTTCAGCTCTTTTTCAAGGCTTTCGACAGATTCAGAGCTTTGAATTGCAGAAGTGTCTGCCACTTGTTGTTCTTGCGAATACGAGAAAGTCAGAAATATAAAAAGAAAGCAACAAATAAAAACTTTCTTTCTCATAAATGCCCCAACTAATCCGTATACAAAGTGAACGAAGCATTGGAGCTAGTACGATTTTTCACCTGCACTGTATAAGTTTCATTGCTCGTAGAAGTGAAAGTTATCGTATCATTGCATTTTCCGCTCGCAACGGTTTTCCCATCGGAATCATAAACACCAACATCAAGATTTGTATCATTCATAGCCGCAACATAAATCTGAGCGACATCACCGTTCGTAAAAGCAATTGAATAAGATGTGCTTCCGTCATTTCCATACGCAAAGCCTTCTACAGCCACAGGTCCTCTCGCAGCACCTCTTTTTCCCGAGAACAGTCTTTCTATCCGTTTTATCCATTCTGCATAAGTTTTGTCGCTGCCAGCAAAATCTTTCGCATCTGAAAAAAGAACATTTGCATCAAGCGAAAACTTATTCTGCTCCCTCTCTCCGGCTGATTTTCCCCTTTGCTCGCCTTTTGCCTGTGATTTTCTCACATTCACTTCAAGCATAATTTCTGCCGCTTGCAGAAGCGCAGACGGAGACTCTGTTTCATAAGCAAATTCCGCAAGATCTTTCGCAAGCTTTATTTTTCTGAGCGGATTATCCTCAAAACTACTGAGAGACCTCTCTTCCGAGAAAAATTGGCTCGCACACATAAACGCAATAAAAGCGAACAGCATTTTTTTCATAAGTCGTTACTCCTTTTTCATTTTTTTGTCAAAGTGCCATCAGGCATATAATATGCCCTGTCCAAGATAATTGTGTCCTCAAGATTTTGTGTGGCTTCATAATATGCGTAATCATCAGGCATAGTCAGTTTTCCGTTTTGGTCTTTAAAAGACTCATAAACAAGTAGGCTGTTCGGAGTATATAAAGCCGTATACTCAGAAAACCTAAGTTTTGAACTTCTAGCTTTATCGCCTTCCGAGTTAAAAAACTGAACGAAATACAACATTCCGTCATTCGTATATGAAAACTGAGCGTTCGCAAATCCATTTCTGTCAGAATATGCACCGTTCTTAAAATGCTTTATAATCTTGTTTCCGCCGTAATAGGCAATTTTAGTGTCAAAAACCGTGCCGTCATTTTTTGTATGTTTTTGTGACAAAAGCCTTCCGCACGAATCATATTCATTCAGCGAAGTTTCATTTTTCATTTTTTTCGATATTGTTTTATAAGCATAAGCAGATTTATTTTGGTATGAATAATTCAAAGTCAACAATACTTCATCATCACCATTCAAACGATCTTTCTTTTCGACATACAAATTATCATCATAGGTGATGTGAAGTTTTTCTTTTAAAACATCATCACTATATTTCTGAACCTCAACAGGCACCCCTTTTGAATTATTGATAAATATATTTTTTAGCACAGGCTCTTTTTTCTGCGAATGGAGTTTTTTCACAAACGCAGGGAGATTTTCATCTTGCTTTTTCACCCTATGAAAAACTTGCTCTTTGGTGAATCCGTTTTCATTGAATTCTGTTTTTAAGGAAGAACAATTTAAAGTCCTCGAAACAGAAGGCTCGCAAGCTTCATCAAAAAATCTTGCGCTACAAGAAAATCCGCTTTCGTTTTTATTCCAATTTATTTTTGCCGAAGAATAGGAACGGATTATATTCTGAACAGGCACATCATTTTTATCGTAGAAAATTATTTCGTTTACAGAATCATAATCATAACGAATTCTTTTTTTGCAAACAGAAAGCGATGCAAGTTCCGAATACACATAACTTTGAAGTACAAGCCGACCGTATTCATCATAAGAATTTTCAAAGCCCGATATATGATTTCTGTCAGAAACGGTATGGTTATTTTTATTATAAAAACTTACTTTTTTTGTAAGCCCTTTATTGTCATATTCAGTTTTATAACGATAAATAGCCCCGCAATTCTCAAAAAATTCTTGCTCAGGGGTTTTAAAATCTATTGATTCCAAATTTTCGCTCTCAATGACATCAGAGAAGAACAGGCATTTGTCGCTAAGGACATCATTAAAAAGGCTTTTACCAATATTCTCGTCAACGGCATAATAAAAATCTGCGGCGATTAACTTATCGCTTTCTTTTGTGTATTTTATTTTTACAGAGCAAGATTTTTGTACATCAGCAGAAACATCACCATCATAATAAGTGCAGAGAGCAGAAGTCAGTTCCCAATTTTTCTTATCTTTTGTCGGCAAATATGGATTTTTGTAAGAATAAAATGCTGTGGAAGGACGGTTTTGGCTTTCATTTGTTGAATTTTGAGGAACAGGAATTCCACACGAATTGGCATAAACAAGTTTTATTGGTCTGAAACATCGGGTTGTTATCTCATAATGAAATGGCAATAAAGCAATTTCTCTCTTTGAGAGCTTAAAATCTTTGATTCCTTCTGGGATTTCCCAGTAAGTCGTATAATCAGAGTAATATTTCGTATGCGGAATGAAATACCACGCAACAACAGTAAAAGAAGCAAAAGCGAAAAAAGAAGTTGCACCTATCAAAGAAGCACGACGAATCAAACGAGTTTTTTCCCGCTGTTTCAAATCATCGTAGTTTATTTCAAGCAGACTTGCGAGCAAGCGGATAAAAGCATTGTTTTTTCCATCTTGTGCCACATCTGACGCATTCAAGTTCAAATTAGTAAGAAGCGGTGTGTAACAGTGATTCGGTGAGTTCGGGCTTACTTTTCCTTCCACAATAAAAGGCAGAATATCATTCGTATTTCGACCAAGTTTAAGAAAACTCGCAACTTCATACTCAACATAATCTGATTTTGCAGAAGCTGGCGAACAGATTACTATGAGTTTTTTGGATGCTTGAATTTCTTTGGCAAGAGCGTGCTCAACAGTACCGCCTACGCCAATATCAGTTTTGTCACGGAAGATTTTCAGTTTTTTTGGAATCCGTGAATTCTGTTTTTGCAGCACGGACGGCAAGCGATACAGCTCCAATTTTTTCTGAAGCCATTTCGCCCACACTTCGTTTTTGCGGCTGTAAGAGATGAATGCGTAGAATCTGTAATCAGAAGCCGTCTTATTTTCCATTTACACCCCTGCAAGTCAGAGCATATCTGACACCGCTTATGTTTATCCTGTTATTTTCAAGACCAAGCAGATAAGGGATATTCTTTATCATAATCTCATCGTATTCTTTAAACTTCGGGTCAAACTCAGAAAGCGAATCAAGTTCTTCCCATGAACACAAGCAGGCATGGAGCTTTGCGCGTGTGATTTTATGCTTTCCAATTTTTTTTGCCTGTTCCAATGAAACAGTTCCCCACCCCTCACTTCGCATAAAGGCGTTCCATCTGTCATGCTCGGTTTGAGAAAGAGCCAATAAGTTTTTCTCAATGTCTGATTTCAATTCAGATGAAAGTTTTTCATTTTCTTTTATTTCTTGTTCAGAACAATCAGTTTTTAAGTCATAGCCCAGGAGAAAAAGTTTGTAGCGGATATGAAGTGCGTTCGCCCTGTTAGAGCGAATATTAGTTTCGTTTGAGTAATAGACTTTTCGGGCTTCAATTTCACTGGCTTTTCCGTCAGAAAATGAAAGCTCATATCCAAAATGAACATTAAGGGCAAGTTTTTCTAAAGGAGAGTCAAGCAAGTAAGCCGAATACAAAGTATTGTCTCCGCCAAAGGCATATAGGTTATAATTCATCGCCGACTCGGAATTGACTTCAATTTTCTTTGCCTGAACTTTCTCGCGTGTAAGGACTGTGAATTCAGGGATAATTGCATTTTTTGCACCGTCCTTCACATACAAAGCTATGAACGGCTTACTAAAGGAAGAGAAGTTTTTGCGGAAATAATAAGAGCGAAGGTAAAGAGCCGTATGAATGTTAAGCTCGTCAGATTCAGAACAGACACAAATATAATTCACATCCGAACAATGCGCGTCCAAACAATATTTGAATTCATCAGTCTCGACATCTGCGTTATAAAAAGAAATGTCATACTCACCGTTAAAAAACTCCGGACATTCCAAACGAAGCGACTTCTCACAAAAATCCGCATTTTTGTCAATAACGCTGATTTTAAGCAGATAAGTTTTTCCGAGCTGACCGCACCAAACGGCAGTTCTTAGAATTGACTGTGCCAATTTTCCGCTTCCGACAAAAAGAACAGAAACACATTTTTCACTTTCGGAAAGAACCTCATAAAGAGGATGAGTGAAAAGCAAATCATTCGCAAAGAACCTGTCCCTGTCAACAAGAATGACAGGAATTCCTTTTTTGTCCGTAGAACTTAAAAGAAGCGGAGCTTCTTCCTGCTCAGAGAACAAATAAATCCGTATATTGGAATAATTCGCCTCGCCATATTTTTCAGTATACGATTGGATAAGATTTCGGGAGCGGGTAAGGTTTTCGTTCTGTTCTTCCGAAATTTCAAAATATATCTGAGAATTAGAGGGCGATTTTATGCAAGAGCTTTCATTTTTTTTGAGCAAAAGAAAAACATTCTCTTTCGCTTCTTCCTTCAATTCGGGCGAAATATTTTCAGAAATTCCGCAGAAAATGCAGAGGCATTTTTTCTTTTTTTGAGATTTTATGCTTTTTGCAAGCATAAGCGAATTCTCATTCAAATCCGAGAAGATGTAAACAGGAATGAAAAAACTGAAAATTTGATAAGTAATCCAGCTTGAAAAACTCTCGAACAAAGTGAGTACAACACCGCCCCAAACTAAAGGGGTGAATACACAAAGGATTGTGAAAAAAGGCAGGATTCCCGCTTCACTCGCAGCTTTCATCAATGAATCATAGCCAACATCAATCGTGATAAGCTGTACCATGCTCATAATTGACGAAGAAACGCTTTCCGAAACTTTTTCCCCGCAATCTCCGATATTATGCAAAATCGGAACAAGCACAATGAAATCACAGAGAGCAAGCCCCACGCCAAAAACACGCAAAGGCTTAGCAATATCAAGCCTTTTTATAGCAACCAAAGCCGAAAAGAAAACAAAAACGAAAAAAACAATAAGCGACATTCGATAACAAACACTCACATCAAATGCCGCTTTTTGCAAAAGTTGAGCCATTAAGTTCCCTATTGCGCTACGCCAAGCGTGAAAGGTCCCTGAATATAATCAGAATCAGCCGTAAGGGTGAAAGTCGTACTGTTTTTTCCGTCAGCAGAAACATAAGTAATATGAATCTTTGAATTTTTTAGCACTGAAAGCGTTGCTTTTCCAGTATCAGCATCCAAATCAACACACTTACAATAGAAAGTTCCCGCATACCATTCATCAAAATATGACTTATGTTGAATTTTCAACATATCACGAAGCTGTTTGACATCTGTGACACTGCAAAATTTTTCCACATAATCTTTGTTGAAACCTGATTCTTTTGCGAAATCTTCGACCGTATAATATTGAAGCCAATAGGAAATCATAGCAGCCTCATCAAGTTCTTTCGCAATTGACATATAGGTAAAAACCTCGTCAATTTCCGTGTCAACTCTATGAGCATATAATTTCCCGCTTGTGACAGGAACATTATTGTCAGACTCTGACACAATCTTAAACAAAGCCTGAACCTCATTTTTGTAGCTTTCCTTGCCGGGGTCATCGTCAATCCAGTCCAGAATCAATCCATCGGGAAGATTGAATTTCGGGTAAATCCATTTTACTTTTGTGAGCATATCAAACCAATATGTTATTGGCTGTGCCACAGCAACGGGTCTGCTTTTATCTTGCAATTTGTCCCAGGTGTTTATTCCGATAAGGCTATCCTTATGAAAGAGACCGCCTCCACTGTTTCCACCAGAAATATAGCTTGTATGCAAGATTCGTGATGTTTTTTCATCTTCATATCCGAGCAATTCACCAACCGTGCGAGCAGAACGATTCGGGTCACCAGTTCCAGGGAACCCCATTGCACGAACTTTTCTATCAACAAATGAAGTTTTGAAAGGATTTCCAAGCTTAGCATAAGGAATATCAAGATTCACATTTTTGTCGTCCACAACAGGAACTCCATTGTCGCCTAGATGACAAGTATATAAAACTTGCAGAACAGCACGGTCACGATAATTGTTATAATCTTTGTCATCCTCAAGGATAAATGCCACATACTGAAGTTTTTGGGAGTCATCACCTTTCTCCTCAAGCCGCTGCGTATCGGAATGACCGACAAACATAACATTCGTAAAGGGATTAACAACAACTCTCTTTATGGGCTTGCCATGAGGTCCAACTTTATCACCTTTTAACAAGCGTATCGAAGGTTCTATATATGCCCTCGTTACATGGGCGTTCGATATAATCATTCCTTCTTTTGATATTACAACCCCGGTTCCTACATGGGTAAGATTCGCTTCTTCGTAAACAACATTCGCGTCCCCAAAATCAGGATTTCCGCCCTTAGTATGATAGCGATAATCGTCAGGCAAACCTTCAACATCATAAGTCACGAGCAAACTGCTCAGTTTTACGACTGATGAAAGAGTGTCAGCGGAAAACCAGTCGCCTTCATGCTCGCTCTGAGCAAAAATCGGGCAAAAGAAAAAACTGACAAAAACAGCAAGCAAAACGGATTTATAAAACTTCTTTTCAAGATTAGTCATTCTTTGCCTCCAAAGTTCTGATTAAGATTCGAGCAGCACGCTCCGCCTCTTCATCTTGTTGCTTATCACTGAAAACATCCACTAAAAGTTCACTATCGCCTTTTTTTATCTGATATGTTTTTTGATACAGCATATACGGATTCATAAAAGAATCTTCTGCCACAAAACTATTGAACGCGACTGAAATATCCCAGCCATTTTCTGAACCGAGACTAAGCGGTTTTGTTATTTTTATCATTTCAGTATTCGCATCATAAAACAGATAAAGGTTTATTGAACCATTTTTATTTTTATAAAATACATTTCCAGTGGGAATATCAAAATCAAAAATACTGTCATTGGAAGTTTCTTCAACACAAGAAAATCCGACTGGCAAACTGAAAGTCCATTTTCCGTTCGAGGAAACAAATTTTTCTGTTCGGAATTCATCGTGCCGAATAACGAGAGCATAGCTCAAAAACAACAAAGTCATAACAAGCATAATTATTGAAGCGACACGAGTTTGGGGGATTCTCAAAGAATCTCTAGCAACCTCGCTTTTTTTTAAGCTTTTGTGAATAAGCAGAACAACGATACCAACAAGGGCAGAGGCAAAAGCAACGGAAACAAGCACTGGCAGAACTTTTATTTCCGCGAATGTAACATTCTTTAAGAAAATCTGCTCGACTTCGTAATCAGCAGAAAACAGCAGTGTCATCAACACGATGGATAAAACCAAGCGAATTACTTTTTTTCCCAGCAAAGACTGATGAATCAAAAATCCAATCAAGGAACAAATCGCGGCATGAACAGAAATGCGCGTAATAAGCTCAATTATGACAAACTGGCCGTCAAGACTACCGTAATGAATGAATTCTGTCATGCAAGAAGCAAACGCAATCCCTGTTCCCAAAAATCCGCCGTAAATGAACGAATCCACAAGCTCGTCGAAAGACTGCATCTTCACGACAATAAAGACAAAAATGATGAAAAACGAAAACACCGGCAAGCCTATGTTTTCCATGAATACAGAGATTTCTTTGCCAATAATCCAGTCGAGCACCCCTTTGCTAGAAAGATATGCGACCGCACCCAAAAGAAAAGTGAGCAAAGTCATTTTTATGCTTTCATGCTGAATCCTATCAAGGAACCAATACATAAAAAGCCAGATTGCGGAAATAACGAGCGAAATGATTCCAAGCTCAATGACACCGAAAAATTCATCTGTGTATATCTGCCAAGATTTCACAACCGTACAAGAAATGCCGTACAAAACGAGCAAGGCGACAACGACAAAAATTCCGTTCAAACCAAGCCGTTTTTCTGTCTCGTTGGTTGATTTTTCTATTTTATTTACAAGTGCAGTCAAAATAAGCCCCCGCAATGAAAATTCATAGAAATCAAAAACTCCAGAGTTATTAAAAAACTACTGGAGTTTTTGATTAAATTTTTATCTGTAGCTATGAGATTGATAAGAATGCCCGCAACTGCAATAGCAATGGCTTCCAACATCATGCGAATGAGAAAAATAAGTGCATCCACAACCCCTACAGTTCATTTTTTGACTTCTAATATGCCCTGCCGCAGCAAAAACACCAGATACAAGAACAAGCATAGAAAATATTACAACAACAATTTTCTTAGATGGCTTTTTCATAGAAACCTCCTCTTAAAAGTTTTTATATAAAAAATGCTGGAGCTTTTACTTTCAACGAAAGTGATACAAAGTATCAGCAACCTAACATTTCTTTTCAAAATAAACAAAATTGCAATTTTAATGTTATCTTAATTTTACATTATGATTTTAGTGTTGTAAAGAAAATTTCATCCCCAAAAATACGAATTCACTCTTCTCAGCCTAACTAAACTACTAGATTTTTCCCCGAAATTTTCCGCTATCCTTTAGTCATAAGCGCTTATAAATCTAAACTAAAGGAGATTCATAATGAATCAAAACAAAACGGACACGCACGGTTATTTGTGCGGTTACGCAAACACGCTCCGAAAGAAAGGTCTCGCAGACGAAGAGATTTTCCACACTTTGCTCGCCGAGTTCAACGGCACTCCGTACATCTGGGGCAGTTCTTCAATCGACGGAAGCGACTGCTCAGGCACGGTCTGCGCGAGCCTCAACGCGGTTTTCGGGAAAGAAATCCGCGTGACGGCAGACAGCCTTTTCAGGAACTTCTTCAACGAGAAGGCCGATTGTTACGACGGAATCCAGGCGGCGTTCTTCCTCAACGAGAGCGGGAAGGCCGTGCATGTCGCGGGATATATGGGCGAAGGCCTGTTCCTCAACGAGTCGCGCATTGAAAAGAACGGCGGAACACCACGAACGCTCGGTGAGCTTAAGGCAATGTACTCGCCGTTCCTAATGGTACGGCGGAAACTGGGGGAAAAGGCATGGGCATAAATCTCTGCGAAGTGAGCTTTTCGGAGCTTTGGTCGCTGGTGCTCAAACGCCTCGTCTACCTCGTGGCTAAGTTCATCAGCTTCAAGGGTGCGGCTTTCATAGTCTGCTGCGCGTTCCTGTACATGGGAGTGATTTCGGGGGCGGTCTGGTGCTCGCTGATTCTCGGAATCATCACGAACAGGACAGGCAAGCAGATTATGAACCATCTTGGAAAAGGAGAACATGAAGATGAAAAGGAAACTGACTGTGACAGCCCTGCTTCTGGGGCTTGTCTTGGGCGAGCTTACAGCCCTTCCGCTCAGAGGAAGGCTTCTGCGAAAGCAGACGGGGCAGCAAGAAACGCAAAGGAGCGAATCAGGAACATTCTCTCAAACGGAGAATTCTGAAAAGCTCAAAGAAATCTACGCGGTCATCGATGAAATGCGTGACAAGTGGATTTCGGAAATCAAGGAGAAGGAAGAAAGAATCTTCCGGCTCGGCGAACGAAAGAAGTTCTGGGTTCGGGTGTCTCTTTGCGAGGCAGCCGTAATAGCAGCAGGCGCGTACATAATGTACAAAACAAACAAATAATCAAGGAGAAAATTTTATGAATATCAACACACTTTCAAAGACAACAGCAGATTACGAGTCATCAAAACTTGCGGTGGCACTTTACCCGACATCAATGCGAAAGGAAAAAGACGGAAAGACAACCTACCACGCACGCCCGATTTTCCGAAACAAGCTCACCATGGAGAATATCGCGAATGACATCATCGCCACAGGTGCGCTCGAAGGCTACACGCCGGAGCAGATTATTTCGGTATGGCGGGTGGCGAACAATGCCATGATTGACCGTGTTCTCAACGGCTCAATAGTTGACGGCGGAATCGGGACATTCTACGCAAGGGTAACTGGCAGCTTCGACAGCGAGCAGTCATCCTTCGCCTCAAAGAAGAATGCGATTGACATAGCCTTCAGGAGCGGAAAGACCGTCAAGGAGCTTTCATCGCAGATTCAGCCCGCAATTGCTCAGGGCAACAGCGTGAAGCCGGAAATCATCTCCGTCACGGACATCGAGAGCGGAAAATCTGACACGCTCACGCCGGGCGGATTCCTCGACATCACCGGGAAAAGCATCCTTGTCACGGGCGAGAATGATGACGTGGGCTTGTACTTCGTAAATATCGAAGACGAATCAAAGAGCGTGAAAGTCGCTTCTACAAAAATCGGCGTGAACACATCTGCAAGAATCGCCTGCGTAGTGCCGAATCTTGAAAGCGGAAGCTACAGAATCAAGCTCGTGACTCAGTGCTCAAAGCAGTCCCCACGAAAAGAATCTCAGTCATGTGTTTTTCCAATGATTCTTACGGTTCAATAAAAAACTGACTTAAAAAATGAAGCCGTGTGTGCAGAATTTCTGTATACACGGCTTTTTTTTGCAATTCACGGCACTAAAAACAAATTTACATTACAATATATAAATTCATACATTACTGAATAGAAGTTCTTACATAGTAATGAAAAGACACATACACGGCAATGTAAACACAATTATACGACAATAAAAAACTTTTTACATTGCCGTATAATTCTTATTATCCTAACGAAACTTTGCCCGCAGCTCGAACACGGAGCGGACTTTGAACTTCGCCAAAACTCCATGCCAGTGCGAGGCTGCGGTGTTGAGGGAATTGAAGCCGAAGTCAATCTGAAGCTCTTTCTGTGTTTTTCCAGTCATCATATACATGAAAGCGTATTTCTGATTCTTCGACAGTTTGTAATACGTTTCAACTCGATCGCAGTAAAATTCATCTTCGCTTGCGAATGTTCCCTGAGAGCGGAACGGCTTTCCTTCAAGAACCGCATTCCTGCAGAATGAGAATTCTTCCTCGCTTCGAAGGTCGAACATGATGATTTCGGCCTTGTGCCTGAGCATTATCTCAAGGTTCTCGTAGGGCACGCCCTCCCATGCAAGGCAGAATATAAGCGGCTTATTCTCTGGGCCGTAGGCATCGCCGAAAAACTTGAAGAAAAGCTCAAGGTCATAGAACGACATCGAGCAGTTCACGCAGAGAACATCGCACTCAGGCTTTTTCTCCCTGATTTCGTCAAGCCTCGGAATTATCTCGTGCCTGATGTTGCCGAGGACATAGCGGATTGCGGGCATCATGAAAAAATACTCGTTCATGCCGAACCCGTACACACAAACTTTTTTGAATCCCATAAGGTATTCCTCCTTAATGGGATTATCGGAAATTAAACAGACTAAGGTGTATGCCCCTTCAAATTTTCATCATCAAGCATTGAACGAGCCTTTTCATCGCCTTGTTCAGCAGCTCTTTCGAACCATACTTTTGCAAAACTGTATGACTGAGGAATTCCCCTGCCCTCAAAGTACATCATCCCGAGATTGAACTGAGCCTGTGAATGTCCTTGCTCTCCTGCCTTTTCATACCAAAGGGCTGCTTTTGCAAAATCTTTTGCAGTGCCTTCTCCCATTCGATACATCTGAGCCAAGTTGTACTGGGCTTCGGCAAATCCTTGCTCAGCGGATTTTTTGTACCAGTCAAAAGCTGTTTTATAATTTTGCTCAACGCCGTTGCCGTTATCGTACATGATTCCAAGATTGAATTGGGCAAACGCATCGCCTTTTTCCGCAGCTTTTTCAAACCAGAATCTTGCTTTCTCATTGTCAGCTTCAACTCCTTCCCCAAGAGAATACGCTGCCGCAAGATTACATTCGCCCGCAGCCCAGTCTTGCTCGGCGGATTTTTTATACCAGTAGAAAGCCTTTTCATAATCTTTAGGCACACCAAGCCCCTGCGTGTACAGAGTTCCAAGCCAATTCTGGGCTTTGGGATTTCCGAGCACGGCAGCCTTTTCGTACCACTGGGCAGCTTCTTCATAATTCTGCTGTTTGTCAGCCAAAAGGCCTTGCTCAATGAAAAAGGCTGTGTCTTGTTTGGGGGTAGATGTGCAGCCAGAAAAAAGAAGAAAAATGAAAAAACTAGTCAATATTAGTTTATAAAAAATATTTGTCATAATTTCTCCATGCAGGTAAATTCACTTACTTAACATTCAGCACATACTCGCCCTGCACATAATCATCGTTCAAGTCCAAAGTCCATTTTCCTTTTGTGTATCCGCTGGAATCCAAATAAACCAGATTCAGTTTTATGTTTTTCGGAACTGTGATGGCGACTTTGCCGTCCTTGTTCCAAATCTCTTTCATTGAATATAAGAAAGTTTTATCTGCCCATGCCTTGAAAAATTTTTGAGAAGGTTCATTTATCAGAACTCTTAAATCTTCTGTCGTAGTCACATTTTTCAGTCGCTCGACATATTTCACGCTCTTTCCAATTTTTTCAGAAACTTCCTCAACAGAATAGAATCCGAGCAGACGAACGATTTCCCATGCCGTATCAAGCTGCTCCGATACTTTCTTGTAATTCTGGACATCAGAAATGCTCATATCAGAAAGAAAGGCAACAAGTTTACCGTCAGTCACAGGAATTGCATTGTTCGAGGCTTTCCGCAATATGAATTTCGCAATCGCATTGTTTTTTTCTGTAGAATCCTCACCCAACCACTCCAATTGAAGAGACGGAATTTGAACATTGCTTGAATGGAAAGAAACTTTTAGCAACGGCTCAAAGAACCACTCTATCGGCTGTGCTATTGACATCGGGCGTGAAAAATTCTCGCTATAATCCCATGTATTGATTGCGACGAGCAAATCATCATAGAAAATACCACCACCGCTTATTCCACCAGGAACCCAACAGCTGTGGAAAAGTTTTAAATTTTCTTCGTTCTGATAACCGATAACTTCTCCGCAAATCTCCACAAAATCATTTGACTCGCCCATATCATAAAAACCAGCCATTGTGATATTTTTGTCAGAATTCCTCATGTTTCCATTCTTTTCAACAGGGAAAAGTGCGAACGGATTTTCAAATTCCGCAAAATCAAGGTTCAATTCTGTTGGATTTACAGTGTTTCCGACAACTGGCAACTTTTCGGAGTCCTCGGATGCAAGATTTGTAACAGATAGAATTGCCCTGTCCTTCAGTCCGTCATTGAAATCATCGTCTTCGTATAAAATTTTTGCAGCATAACAAATTTTGGTATCTGAAACCGCTTTCCCTTTCATTGCGACAAACATATAAGACGGAGTTAAATTTATGATAATTCTTTTCAACGGCTTTTTGTCAGTTCCAATAATCACATTTCCGTCTGCATCTTTTGCCTCGGTAATAATTGGAGAAGCATAAGCATTAGTTACATGGGCATTTGTAAGAATAAGGCCTGTTTTCGTGACAACCACGCCAGTTCCCACACCTACAGAATATAACTTGCGATTAATGATTTTCGCAGAACCAAAATCTGGCTGACCGCCTTTTGAACGATAAACATAATCGTCAGGAAGACCTTCGACATCATAATATTCAACAAAACGGCTCAGTTTTACGACTTTGCTTGCATTATCCGCCACGACTGGCAAAAGTGAGAACACAAAAATCAAGCACAAAATTACAATATTCTTTTTCCTGTTCAAAACATTCATTATTCGGCCTCCTTCAAAGTTTTTACGAAAATACGGACTGCACGAGAAACACATTCGTCTGCTTTTGAATCCGTAAACACATCCAAAAATACAGTTTGCTCTCCCTTTTCAAGAACATACATATATTGGTATTCTGCCCTAGCCCCCGATGTATGCTGATTTCTTTCTTCGGTGATTGTCCAGCCGTTTTGAGGAGAGAAAGCCGTAGTGTTTTTGAATGAAGACAGAGCCGAAGAAAAACCACTGACAAAAATGCGGATTTGCCTGTCTCCGTTTTTGCTCTCATAGAAAGTGTTTATGTTCTGGTTCGGCTCATTGAAAATATCATCGAAAGACTCGTCCTTCGTCTCAACGAAATCCACAGGCAAACTGAAACTCCAGCCGTTGTAAGAAAAAGAGTTCGTCTTAAGATTTTCATACCTAACAATAAATGCAGGCAGAATCAAAATGCACACAATCACTGCCGTAAGCCAAAACGGAGATTGCACAGAAAAAATTGTCGTGGTTGTTTGATTTTCAATAGATTCCGCCTCCTTTGAAATTGTCTTGTGAATCAAAATTGCGACAATGCCAACAATAAGAGCCACAAATCCGAGTGACACCAAAACAGGGAAAATCTTTACAGAAGAAGAGTTTATTCCTGCCGTCAATGCTCGCTCAATCGCAGATTCAATTCCAAAAAGCAGAATTATACAAACCGCCCCGATCAAAGCTAAAATATTCTTATGCGATAAAAGCGTTCTATGCAGAATCCACCCGAAAAGAGAGCAGATTGCGGCATACACGGAGATTCTTGTAATCAATTCTAGTATAAAGAAAAGAACGCTCACGCTCTCATACCGAACGAACTCCGCCATACAACGAAGGCAAGCAATTCCGATTCCAGAGCAAGCACCGTAAATGAATGAGTCCACCATCTCGTCAAAGTTTTTGAGATGCACGGTATAAAAGACAAAAATCAAATACGAAACACATACAGGAAGGATTGAGTCAGAAACGGCTTCTTCTAAAAATGAAGATGTCGAAAGGGCGGAACTGCCTGAAATCCAGCCATAAAGCATTGTTGCGGCGATATATATTGCACCCGAACAAAAGAATGTCAGAAGTATTGCCTGTAACGGCTCTCTTTGAAGCCTGTCCATGTACCAGTACAGCGAAAGCCAAGTCGCCGAAATTACAAGGGAAAAAAGCCCCGTAACGATGATTCCCGCAAAATCGCTTTGGTATACATACCAGCCAGCAGGTAGCAAGATAGCCACTGTGTACAGAACAAGCAGAGCAACTACCGCAGCAATGCCGTTTAGAAAGATTTTTGATTTGAGTTGTGTTGTATTTGTCATTTTAACTTCTCCTATATCAGTTGATATCAATTCTAAGAGAATCACATTTTGCGTTATTATTCTTAAATCCAGAAACAGCAAGCTCGTGTTTTATCGGAGTATTTTTTTCAAAAATAAGCCAGTCATCATCACTAGCATTTTTATTTATAGTATATCCTTGCGATGTAAGAAAACTTTTCCATTGATTATAAGAATAATTAGGATTGTAACCTTTGTTTGTCAGTTCTTGTGGCCATGTATGGCTTTTCGGATCAAGAAAATGAACCCATGTAAGCAATGCTTTCTTTTTATTGCATTCAAACACATGACCATTAAT
Organism: Treponema sp.; assembly: GCA_017468745.1. Classification (GTDB taxonomy): domain Bacteria; phylum Spirochaetota; class Spirochaetia; order Treponematales; family Treponemataceae; genus Treponema_D. The sequence continues at coordinate 33,235 of JAFUHS010000021.1, forward strand.
TGTATAACTTATGGAATATGTATAATCTCCAAAGACAGATTCGCTTTTTCGCCTAACTTCAGAAAGTGTACTTTTTCCTAATTCAAGTCCATAAATTGGAAAAAGCCATTGCCCATTGTTTTGTACGCTCGTATTACTGCTGTTTGCACCATTAATAGCTGCGATTCTCTTTTTAGCCTCTTCGTGACCTTGATTTGCGGCCATTTGATAATAAGAGAGTGCGATATGTGTGTCTTTATTAACACCTTGTCCATGTTCAAATAGCCAGCCAAGGCTATATTGGGCAGCTTTGTTTCCTTTTTCAGCCGCAAGTAAATACCATTTTTTAGCCTCTGAATAACTTTGCTGTACCCCCTTACCACTATAATACAAATCTCCCAAATTATACTGGGCTCCATCAATTCCTTGTTGTGCTGATAAATTATACCATTTTGCAGCTTCCACAAAATTTTGAGCGACACTATCACCTTCTTCATAAAAAAGCCCCACCAAAAACTGTGCATAAGCGTGCCCCATATTTGCGGCTTTTTTAAAACTATCTAACGCTTTACCATGATTTCCTGCTTCATATTCATTGATGCCTAAAGTCATGTACTCTTCAGATGTCTTTGAATCAGAAGTTGCAGAAGATGTTTGCGAAACATAATTCTGCTCACCGCTTGCATTTCCCGCAAGATAAACAGGCATTTCAAGCTCATTGTACTCACATGGGCTTTGCTCGTTTTTTGTGACAGAACGAACTTCACGCCTGACATCCATCAGAATATCCGTGAAAGATTTCTTCTCTAAGATTTTTTTAGTTAATGTCGGGGTAAAAATACCGTCCTGAGCCGTTTTACCAGCCTGAGCAGAATAAACAATTATAGAGTTTCTTGGTCGCTCAGTTGCCATAACAAGACCACGAGTTCCCTCACGAGTATTTGCTGCTGGCAACGGATTATTTCGGCACGAATCCAAAATAACAATATTGGTATCAGCAACCATGCTAATCATGAGTTCGTCAACATCAACGGCTCTGGTAGCAACTCGCCTTTCATCAGGAATATCGGCATTGACAGGAATAAGATAATTCTTGCCGTTTACCTGAACCGCATGACCGCCATAATGAAAGAAAGCAATTCCACCTTTACTTTTCAGAATTTTCTCAAAGTCGCTCAGCGAATCCAGTATTTTCTCCCGACTAGCATTTTCAACGATTGTAACTGAAAAACCGAGTTGAGTAAGGGAATTTTTCAACTCCCTTGCTTCCTTCACTGGGGTACTAAGATTTGAAAAATGCGAATAGTTTCCGTTCGCAATCAGCAAGGCATTTCTTGCCTCTGAAAAAACAGAGACTATAGAAAATGCCATCGCAACAAGCATTATAAAAATTTTCTTTCTCATATATAGTCCTCCTCGTATATAAACCTATATATTTTCATCTTCTATGACATCAGAAACATCAGTTTCCAAAGTATCTGATACATCGTCGATTTTGATTTCTGCAAGCCGCACTTCCTGCATAAGTGATTCATAAGTTACTGGAATTTGTTCAGTTTTCGTCTGCTTAGAAACATCAAGCCGAACTTCACGAAGAATCGTAAGCAAGTCGTTTTTCTCAATCAGTTTTTCTGCAAAAACACTGGTAAACAAACCGTCTTTTACAACATTTCCCAAATGAGAGGAATAAGCAATTATAGAGTTCATTGGAATTTCTGTTGAAGCTAATCCACGCACAGTATGAAGATTCAGCCCATGGTTTTTAGATGAAGCCGAAAAAGGAATTGTCCTGTTTATATCCAGAACTATGATGTTTGTTTCTGCCACCATTGACATCATCGCTTCGTTAACATCTACAGCTCTTGTTGCAACCCGCCTTTCATCAGGAATATCAGCATCAACAGGAATAAGGTAACTTTTGCCGTTTATCTGAGCGACATGACCTTCATAAAACAGAAAGCCGATTCCACCTTTTTCTTTAAGGTCTCTCTCAAAAAATGACAAGGAATCCAGCATTTTTTCACGGCTACAGTTTTCCGCCATTGTAACGGTAAAGCCCAGTTGCTCAAGACTGCTTTTTAATTTCCACACTTCCCCTGCAGTTGTATCAATTTTTTTGAAGTTCGTGTAATCGCTGTTCGCAATCAGCAAAGCATTTCTTGCCTCTGAAAACACTGGCAACGAAAGCATGATTGCGATAAAAATACCACATAATTTTCTCATGTTGATTTTCCCCCTAATTTTTCAAAATCGTGTATGTTATCTTGAATGTACCCGAATCTAAGTCTCCGTAATTTCGGACAGATTTTTGCCGCCTCATAATCGTGTGAAGGTCACTATTAGAATATTTTCCGCCATCTGTTTGGGACGGCAAACCTTCTTTCTTTGAACAGGCATAGATAATGACTTGCTCTGCCCCGAAAACGCCGTCATCAGCAACACGGAGCACAGCCCCGGGAATGTCGGGAAACAGACGAACCTTATCAGCCTCAATAAAATTGTTCGTCATGGGAAGCCAAGTTTTTGCCCCGTTCGCATCAATGCAAAGAATCGCAAGGTAGCAGTCCTTGTCCACCGAAATTTTGAAACTCACCTTGTCATTCGGGTAAAGCATATTCGCAAGGCTTCCGCCAGCATCAAGCATAGAGGCGGCAATCCCGATTTTTGCGGATTCACCGACCTTTGAATTATCAGAGCTATTTCCGTTCTTTTTTGACCTTTCACTCTCCATCTCTTTTTCAGAAGAATCGAAATCAGTCTGAATTGACTCAGCGAGTCGTTTGTTCTCAGGGTAAAGAGTAAGTTTCTTCTCCGAAATCACCGATTTTGATATGAATGCACTTTTTTTTGCGAACACTTTTCCGTCCGCATTGTGCATTGTGAGAACAAGCTCAATGTTGTTTCCCCTGTCGTAGTAAACTCCATCAAGATTGTACGCAGGATTTTTATTCGTCTTCGCTTTTTTGCTCATTCCCATGTTCACGCCACGGGTAGCGATTCCCGCCTGCTCATACTCTGTCAGTTCGGTCGTCTTTACGATGTTGATTCTTCGGGTATTTTCAGCGGCTTCCCTTATTTCTTTCTGAAAATATGGAACGACAGAACCGCAGGTATTTGAGTCCTCGTAAGTTATGAAACCTATCGTCATCTGTGCGCGAATGTTCTGCCCATCCATAAGAATCTTGTCGAATTCTTTCAGAACATCCGTGATGGAGTTTTCGGCGAACGATGACAACAACGAAATAGAAAACAGAAAAGTAAGAACGACCAGCAATTTTTTCATAAGAATCATCTCCTAAATTTTTTACCTCACAGGTTCTGTATAAACCTGAGCGAACAAAGGATTGTCAATATCAGACGCAATATTATGGAATTCCTTATAGGTGTAAGGCTTTCCGACAGGAATGTTCCCGAAATAATTTGCGTATTTTAGCCGTTCCGAACGAGTTGGATGAGAGTCAATGACAGCTTTTGCCGAATCGGAAGGCGTATGATATTGGATTTTCTGCATCTCGGCATGAGTAAGGTTGAAATACGGTGGAATTTTCTTTTCGTCATCCCAAGTAACATCGACCTGATAGCACTCACCATCAATCTCAACAAGATTCCATGCGTGTCCGCTTCCGTGTAGCACCGTACAAGGAATGCGGAGCTGCTGCATGTAATATGCAAACGCACGAGAATACCCCGCACAAACAGTTTTATACTCAACAACCGCACTGTAGGCGGTCTGCAATTTTCCGCCAACTTTACCAGCATTATAGGCAACAGTGTCGTAATCTATAGAAAGACAAAGATAGTCATGCACATATTTCATCTTGTCCATGTCATTTTCCAAAAGATTCGCATAGAACAAAACAGGAAGCGACATATTGAAAAATTCCTTGTTTTTCTGTGCCATCTCGCTCTTGGAAAACAGATATTCAAAACTAATCGATGTGACTAATTGGCTTGAAGGATTGTAATACCAGCTGTAACTGCACGACCACCAAAACGGCTCAGGGTTGTCATAATACACAGCCTCAACCACAACAGGCAATTCATCTGAGCGAATTCTTGTGATTATGTTAAGTTTTTCTTCTCCATTCATCACAGCCTTGAAAATCTCGTCATAAGCGGATTTCTGGTCGCTCGTCAAATTCTCACGGTAAAACAAAAAGTTATCGGGCAGGACATCGCCGAACGCATCAAGTTTTTGAAAACGCTGGAATCCACGCATGAGTTTTTTGTCTGGAAGAGGAAGCTCTTTTTTGTTTCTTAAGGAAGTTCCATTTGGCTCAACGAAGTCACCTGTAAATGATTCTGCGTTGACTGATTGCTGTCTGAACGCTGTTTTTGGGGTGAAAGAGAAATCAAGTGCGGATTTGTCAAAGGCAAAAATGGGAGACAAAGATAATAATGTAATTAAAGTTATAAATAAGTGTTTTTTCATAATTAAAACTCCACCTTCCCCACTACATTAGTCCGTACCAACGCACACGGAGAAGTCAAATTGCCATCGCCATCGGCATTTGCCAGAAGCACCACAAAGCCGTAGTCATCACAAGAAGCAATTTTTACGGCAATTTCATATTTACTTTTTTGAAGAATGTTTTCCCAGACAATTTTACCTGATTTTGACTCCAAGCAGCGAATAAAAGGCTTTCCACCGTTTCCGAATTCATCCTTGCCACTGAGAGAGCCGCAGACAAGAAGCTCGCCTGTCTTTCGGTTTATTTTCATGTTGGTGATGTATGAATTAGGCTCTGTCGCCATATACAGCACTGAATTTTTTTTGTCTTTCGTGCTTTTTACGACACATGCAACTGGCTTTTCCATTTCCGCACTCTCACCGGCAGAATACAAATTTCCATCATCGTCATAAACTTCCGCATTGACGGATTGAATTAATTCGGAACTAGAACTTATTGCTTCCACCAGATTCAGTCTCTTTATTTCAAAATCGCTTTCAATAGAATAATTGACAGGATTTTCTTCCGTATCATAGCCGCCAATTACAAATGCACCGTCTGCAGATTTCCGTAGCTTTTCAAACCCGACAGATTCTTGAATTTTCACCGCTTTTTTGAGATTTCCACTCAAATCATAAGCAAGAAAAAGACCAATCTCATTATCAAGGATTAGGTGCCCCAATATGCCAATGGTATTTTTATCAAGCAGAGCCATGTCATATAAATATGTGTCTTTCCCTTTGACCGCATAAGACTGCTTCCAAAGCTCCGTACCATTTCTGTCCAAGCATTGCACAAATCCCGATGAATATTTATTCTCTTTTTTGTCTGAAAGAATCTCAGTTCCCATCAAATAGATTTTTCCGTCTGCCTGTTGCACGGCTCTAATCACTTGCGAATCATCAAACTCTTTGTGCCACAATTTTTCTTTGAGAAGATGAAGCGGGCGGGCATCCTGCAACACAAGGTTTTCACCGTCAAAAATATATTCGTAAGCATAGCCTTTCGCAAACTGAATCTGAATCTGACAGTTTTTTCCATTATGCTCATTCGCAACGAAAACTCTTTCTTCTTTTTCCAAACAGATTACAGCACTTGTTCCAGCAGCAATCGAATACACAGGCTCAAGTAAATCTCGCCGTCCGTTCACCGCACCTCTTGAATAACATGGAAGAATGCTCCCACGCAAGGAATTCTGAATCTGAACGGCATCGTTCGAGAGATTTTTTATCACGACATAACAAGCAAAAGCAGAGTTATTTGTAGGATTTTCAATTTTTAAGATTTTCTGGTTGTCAATAAGAGATTTTTTCTCCGAATGAACATAATAAGCGGAGTTCAAAAGAGGAATCTTATATTCGACCGTCCAGCCGTCATACAAAGCAGAAGAATGAAGCGGAAATTTATGATTCTCAGACTTTTTAGGCTTTATTTCAATTCCGTCAATCGTAATTTCAAAATCAGATTCGTTCTGGATAAGGCAAGAAAAAGTGTTGTCCACAGGCGACTGTTTTTTTTTCGCAAAAGAGGACGAAATGATAAAAATCAAAAATAAAAGAAATAATGTTTTCTTCATTCAAATTTCAAGAAAAAGTGAAAATCCCGCCGCAAACAAGTGAAATGTACGACAGGATTTTTATCAAAAGATACTACTCGCCAAAAAGAGAAATTCGGGCATCATCAACAAGAGATTTCTTGCCAACTTCACGAATGTCATATTCGTAGTTGCCGTTCATGTCGGTGACATTTACTTCATAAACATAGCCTGGCAAGAAATTCTGTGGATTCAAAGTAATCTTGACATCCCCAGGAAACCGACAAACTAAGCCTGTATAGGTTTGACCGCTTGTACCATTTACAGAAGGAATCTCATATACATCGGTTCGACCTGACAGCGTGTTTCTTCTGCCTTTCTGATTTGCAAGTGCCGCAGTTCCATTTCGGAATTCAAGTCCTTTTTTTGCATTGTTTGAAAGATTGATGAAGGCGACTTTATAACCAATATCACTTGAAGATGGTCCAGAGAATTCATATTCATTTATCTCTCCGCCAACCGGGAGAGGGTCAACAAGTTCTGCATCGGCGGCTTTTCCAACCATAGAGGTCTTTTCACCAGTTTTTGGGTTCACATAAATAAATGTTGGATAAATATCATATCCGTAGCCATCGCTTCGCTGTTCAAGGAAAATTTGCTTGTGTCTTTGAAGCGGTGGAAGAGTTGCGATAATTTCGCCCTGGCTTGGCGTGTCCTTACGCAATTCAAGAACAAAATTTGGCGAAATATTGCTTACATAAATGCAAGTTTTTTGTTCTGTATCAATGCCTCGGAATATACTTATTTGTGCCCTGTCAGCAGAATCCTGCAAATTATAAACTACCAAACCTGTCCAAACTACATCGTCTTCTGTTATGCGGGCTTTTCCCTTATACACTTCATAAGAAGCTGCACGAATAAGCAAAGAACCGCTTGAAGGAATACCTGAGATTTTAGACAAGTCAAAAGTTCCCGTTGAATTCTTGTGAATTCCACCCAACAAATTGCCTTTCTCAACTTTTCCAGCAAAAATAACAATCTCGCTGCTCGTTTCGTTGCTGACAATAAGCGAACCAGATTTATTTTCAAAGTTCACTTCCTTGCTCTTCAATTCCACAGTTCCGCCTGCTTTTGAAGTTGACCCGCACGAAGCAAGTGCTAACGCAATGGCAATTTCTGCACAAATCTTGAAAAATTTTCTTAACATAAAATTCTCCTTGTAAAAATAAAGTCTTAACATCAGAATTGCAGCTTTCTTAAAATGAAAGAAAAATTGCGATTTTAATGTTAGTTTAATATTACAATGCAATTTTGTTGTTGTAAATAAAAATAACATCATAATTGCATTATTCTTCAGCTTATGAACTTCAAAGAACGCTTAAGAGAAGAAATTGAATATAAAGGATTGCAAATTAAAGAAGTCGCCGCACTCGCAGGGGTGAACAACAACACATTTCTTTCTTATGTCGATGCGAGAGGTTCATTGCCGAATGTCGAAATCGGGGTAAAAATCGCTAAGGCTCTCGGTGTTTCGCTGGAATATTTGGTTACAGGGGAAAACTCAGAATTAACGAAGGATTCCAAACTCAATGCAATACAAGAAATCCTTACAGATTTAGAACGGCTTGATAAGAATAAAATCGACTTCCTTAAAAAAATGATTCATGCTTTGGTGTAATTTTTCCGTTTCTGTGCTATAATCTTGGTATGGGAACATTCTTGAATCCGAACAATGACAATTTTCTCGCAGAAGCAAATTCGCTTTATGTTGACAAGACCATGCTGATTGATGTCACGAACCGCTATCTTAATGACCCGACTTTCAAATTCATCTGTCTGAGCCGCCCACGCCGTTTTGGAAAATCAATCGCCGAGGATATGCTTGCTGCTTATTATTCAAAAGGTGCGGATTCAAAGGAACTGTTCTCAAAATTTAAGATTTCAAAGACCGCCTCCTACGAAAAGAACCTCAACAAATTCAATGCGATTAAGTTTGACATGAACGCTCTTTTTTCTGAGTGGAAATGTTTGAATCCAGATAATAAAAAAGAAAAAAATCCGCTTGCATATATTTCAAGACTTATTTGCGAGGAATTCTGCGAGCAGTTTGCGGATATAGATTTTGGTGAGAATAATTCAATTTCTGCTTTCATTCAGAAAGTCTACAAAGAAAAAGGCGAGACTTTCATCATCATAATCGACGAATATGATGTAATGGTTCGGGAGCAGGTCTCGCAAGAAGATTTCGACATCTACCTTGCTTTCCTTAATTCGCTCTTCAAGAACGCCGAGCTTAAGCCCGCCATTTCTCTTGCATATCTCACAGGAATTCTTCCTATTATAAGAGACAGAGTTCAGTCAAAAATGAACAATTTTAAAGAGTACAACATGCTCCACACAGGCAAGTTCGCTGAATTCACAGGCTTCACCACGGAAGAGGTCAAGGCTCTCTGCGAGGAATACAATTGCAGCTTCGACGAGTGCAAGAGCTGGTACGACGGCTACAAAGTCGGGGACTTTGAGATTTACAACCCGCAGGCAGTGGTGAATGCGGTTGTGACAGGAGAGTTCCGCTCTTACTGGAGCCACACTTCAACCTACGAAGTTATTTCCGATAAGATAAAAATGAACTTTGACGGAATCAAGGACGATGTAATCACCATGCTCGGCGGCGGAAAGATTGATGTCAATGTCGGAAAATACAAAAATACGATGTCTGATTTTTTCAGCAAGGATGACGCATTCACTTTCCTTATTCATCTTGGCTATCTTGCTTATGATGCCGAAGAAGAGCAATGCTATATTCCGAACCGTGAGATTTACAAAGAGTGGGAATATGCCGTGGAAGATGATTCCGACTATGCCGAAACGAACAAAATTATCAAAGCCTCAAAGAACCTTCTAAAAGAGACTCTTTCGGGGAATGAAGATGCCGTCGCCACAGCCCTTGATGCGAGCCATATCCATGTCACGAGCAACAGAAGCTACAACAATGAGGAGTCCTTGCAGAGCGCGATTTATCTTGCGTTCATTTACGCCATCAACAATTACACAATCGTAAAGGAAATGACGGCTGGCAAAGGATTTGCCGACATCGTTTATATTCCGCTCAAAGCAGGCTCGCCCGCACTGATTGTGGAGCTGAAGCACAACAAGTCCGTACAAACCGCGCTCAATCAAATCAAGGACAAGCAATATTTTGACTGCCTTGCGAATTACTCCGGCGAGATTCTTTTTGTGGGCATCAGCTACGACGAGGACACGAAGAAGCACGAATGCAAGATTGAGAAGTTTGTAAAATAAAATTACCCTTCCGTGCGGCACTCAGTTTTTTCCGTAACGGATTCGTGGGTCAACAATCGCAAGAAGAATGTCGGAAATCGTCATGCCAAGAAGAACGAGAGCCGAAATGAACATATTATTCGCAAGAACCAAATTGACATCCTGCTGCATGACGGCATCGTACATGAGACGGCCCATGCCTGGATAAGAGAAAATGATTTCAAGGACAAGGCTGCCCGAAAAAAGGCCTGCCAGAAGATTCGCGCTTCCTGTGATGTAAGGATTGAGCGTATTTCGGAAAGCATGGTTGAGATAAACCCGCCTTTCTGAAATTCCGCGAGCACGGAGTGCCATGATGTAAGGCATTCCCATCTGATCAAGCATAGTCGAGCGAATCATGCGCATTGTGCCGCCGATTCCACCGAGGAAAGAAGCAAACAACGGAAGAAAAATGTGATATGTGTAACTGAAAACAAATTTTACAGGAGCTTCGCTGATTGGAAAATCCGGGTAAGCCGTGACCGGGAAAAGCCCCGAAACTGAGGCAAAAAGCTGCAGGAGAATCAAAAGAAGGATTCCGGGGAACGCATGAAAGAACAAGGCGAAAAATGTGGCCGCCAAATCCAGTTTTTTGTGAAGCTCCACCACGTCAGAAAGATGCCCCCGCTTTTTTTCCACGGAATCCATGGCACTGCGAATAGTATCAATGACTACGTTGCGGTTCACCGGCTTGGTAAGGTATTTGAAAGCCCCCAAATTCACAGCTTCCTGGGCATACTGGAATTCATCAAAGGCACTGAGAATAATCACCACTGACTCTGGCCGGGAATGTTTTATATAGCGAACGGTTTCCAGGCCGTTAAGCCCCGGCATGTTTATGTCCATAAAAATGATGTCGATGTTGTTTTTCGCCACGATTTCCAGAGCCTCGGTTCCAGAAGTCGCCGTAAAAATCACGGCCTGATCCATAAAATTTTTATTTATGATAAAGGTCAGTGAGTCAATCATTATCTGTTCGTCATCAGTCAAAAGAATATTATACATTTGGAATCCTCAGCAAAAATTTTGTTCCGCCGCCTTCATTTTCTAGAATATCAAAAACGTCGTACCTGTGGAAATAGAGTCGCAGCCTGGAAATAACGTTCAGAAGCCCGGTTCCCGTGCCGGAAGCATTTTCCTCTGGACTGGCTCCGGGCATTTTCTGGCCAGCCTTTGCCTCAGGCGTCATGGAAAGGAAGTATTCCCTCAGCTCAGGCGAAAATCCGGGGCATCTGTCGGAAACCGTAATTTTCGTCACATAAACCTCGACTTCCACGGAAAGCTCCACGTGATTCTTCACTCCGTCAAAACCGTGCTTGATGCAATTTTCCACCAGAGGTTGCAGAATCATCCTGGGCAAAAGCTGGGGATGCTTTTCCTTGGAGACATTCTTCACGAATTCAAAGCGGTCTCCGAAGCGAACCTTCATTATGTAAACGAAATTATCAATGAGGGCAAGCTCTTCATCAATGCTGGCCGTCTGTCCCTTGTGACTGATATTATATCGGAAAAAATCAGCGACCTGCTCCATAAAGCTGCATGTCCTGTCAGCCCCTTCAATCATTGCCAGCTGGGCCCCCGTATTCAGCGTATTGAAAAGAAAGTGGGGATTAATCTGATTCTGCAAGGCCCTGAGCTGGGCGGCCGTATACAGTTCCCGCATTTGCATTTCTTTTTCCCGGAGTTCGCTTTCATGAGCGGCCTTTTCCCAAATCTCTTCGATATAAGCCCTGATGCTGATAATCATCTGGTCAAAGGCCCGGCAAATAGTACCGATTTCGGTGGAATCCTGATTATTGAAAAGGGGCACGTCAAAATCCTGCTTCGCCACCCTCAGGGCTACGGCCGAAATATCCGAAAGAGGCTTGGTGATTGCGGTAATCGAAACATAGAGGGTCATGAACATCAGAATAAAAAAAAACAAAAAGCAGTAGCGTACTCAGCCGGGTCACGACAGAAAGGCTCTTCGTGTTTTCAGAATAGATTTCTGCGTTCCGCTGCATAAGGAGTATGTTAAGCTCTTCCACCTGACTCTGGAGCATGGCATAGCACTCAAGGCTTTTTTTGTGCTTTTTTTGTGCAAAAAGCTCGTTGTTGGCGCGTTTTGCGGCAACGGCCTCCTTGCTCAGGGAATAAAGGCTCATAATCAGCTTTTTTACCACATATTCCTTCTGAATCACAATGTCACCAGAGGGAGATTCTGGAAGCCAGTATAAAAGTTCCTCGCTGGAAGCCTGATAATGGAAAAAAGAATCTATGCTTTCGAAAGTCCTGTAGGAAAAATAGTTTTCCAGGGATTTTTCCATGCTGTCAACCTGGGTAAAAAGCTCCGTAAGCTGGGCGTTGGTCTGATAAGACTTTCCCAGCCGCTCAATCATGCGCTTGTTAAGGGCAATTATGACAGACAGGCACAAAACCATGATGAAGACAGCTGAAATAATGCAGAACATAATCCGCCAGCGGATACTTTTGCTTTTAAATGTAAATCTCATTTTGTCACCGCCTTTCTTACGCTCAAATCTGCGGCAATGTAGCTGTTTGCGTAGCCATTTTTCATGTATTCAAAAAGTTCCTTTATTGCCGTGTGACCAATTTTTTCAGAATCAATGAAAAGCAACTCGCTGACCGTTCCCTTGGCAAGATAAGTCTCAAGGATTTCACCGTTTCCGAAGCCAATCAGCCCGATTTTTCCATCCTTTTGCAGCTCACTGATAAGCTGGGCGATTCTGATTGTGTCTTCCGTAGTGAGGCAAACCAGCAAATCGGCATTTTCGGACACAATCATTTTCCTGATGTCGCTGCTGAAATTTTTTGTGGTTCCAGAATGACCGAAATCCAGCACAAAGCTTTCTATATCGCTGTATGAGGCCAGAGTATTTGATAGGCTGTTCATCAACGTGCTGTAATTAGGGCTGCTGTCTTACTGCATGTTGATGATTGCAATCCTGCCTTTTTCTGCAAGGAATTTAGAGCTTTCTACAGCAATTTTCCGGCCGACTTCAGAGTAATTCGTTCCGATGTAAGAAATCTGGGGAATTTCCGCATTGTACTGGGACAAAGTTACGATAGGAACAGGCTTTCCCAGGCGGTTTTCGGGATAGGAGACCGCGCTGTCCTGGGCTGACACACAGGCGATAATGCCGTCGGGATGCACAAAAGAAGCATAATCAAAAAGAGTCTGAAGCCCCTGCCCCTCTCCGGCCGACTTTGAATCCAAAATCGATTTTGGGACATACAGTTCCACCACGCAATCATAGGCCTCTTCCAGCGACTTCGCCCCTTCATAAATGCTCTGGAGGAAATTTTTGTCTTCCGGCTCTCCAAGAATAAGCACGTGATTGGAGCGTTCCACAGCAGTCACCGAATCTCTGGCATTACGCCCCGAAATCAAGGAAATCAGATAAAAAAAATACATACAAGCCAGAACGAGCATTAATAAAAATAAAAGCAATACAGATACTTTCAAACGCGTTTTCATAATTGACGAGTGTCTATTATAACGGAATCTTTTCCAAATGCAAAAGGAGAAAGCTTTTTCAGAAATCCTTTTCAGAAATCCTTTTCAAGAAACGTCATTCATTTTTTTGATTGCACAAAAGCGCACAAAACAGCATAATTTTACATTATGTTCAAACCACAGCTCATTAATTCCCTTAAAGGCTACAACTCACGAGCCTTTGTTTCCGACCTCATAGCAGGTATTATCGTCGGCATTGTCGCCCTTCCGCTGGCAATCGCATTCGCCATCGCTTCGGGCGTGAATCCGGCCGCAGGTCTCTTTACCGCAATCATCGCGGGCTTCTGTATCTCAGCCTTCGGCGGCTCCACAGTTCAGATTGGAGGCCCTACCGGAGCCTTCGCCGTCATCGTTTACGGAGTCGTCGCCAACTTCGGACTTTCAGGCCTTGCCACGGCCACTGTCATGGCGGGCATTCTTCTGATTCTTCTGGGAGCCTTCAAGATGGGCGGTTTGGTCAAATTCATTCCATATACAATCGTCACGGGCTTTACGGCTGGAATCGCAGTCACCATCGCAGCCGGACAAATCGGAGACTTTTTCGGCCTTGCCCCGGACTTTTCTGAGCCAATGCGAATCCTTGGCGACGAATACACAAAAATGCCGGGCGATTTTTTGCCGAAAATCATCGTCTACGTCAAGTCAGCCTCAACAATCAATGTTTATTCATTCATCATGGCTTTGGTTTGCCTCGCCTTCATTTTCATCTGGTCGAAATTCATCAAAAAGATTCCGGGAAGTTTCATCGTCCTGATTCTGGCTACCGTGGCTTCAATTCTTCTGGACAAATTCTGCGGTCTTAAAACAGACACTATCGGCACCTTCGCCGACGGAAGCCGCCATTTCGTAATCCCCAACACCCTGCCCGCCCCCCAGTTGCCAGACTTTTCTTTAAGCACAATCAGGATGCTTTTCCCAACGGCAGTTTCAATCGCTGTCCTTGCGGCAATCGAATCCCTTCTTTCGGCTGTGGTCGCTGACGGTATGACAGGCGACAAGCACGACTCAAACACAGAGCTTATCGGTCAGGGAATCGCAAACATCGCTTCTCCCCTCTTCGGAGGAATTCCGGCCACTGGAGCAATCGCCCGCACAGCAACAAACATCAAAAACGGCGGGCGCACACCAATAGCGGGCATCGTTCACGCCCTCACCCTGCTTTTGATTCTCCTCTTCTTCGGAAAATACGC
>JAFUHS010000198.1 GCA_017468745.1 Treponema sp.
CCAAAAATCAGAATTAAAAAACCAAGCCCTACTTGACCACATCAATCGAGTGGGGCAAACTTTGTGGCAGAAAAACAAAAACTAATTTTTATGGAGAATAATATGAAAATCAACAAACTTGACGAAATCTTAAAGGCAAATGAATATCCGGGACGAGGAATCGTGGCCGGGCTTTCAGCCGACGGAAAATACGCCGTCTCTGCTTACTGGACAATGGGCAGAAGCGCAGGCAGCCGGAACCGTGTCTTCGTGACCGAAAATGAAAACGGAAGCGAGGTCGTGCGCACAAAGGCATTCGATGAAAGTCTCATTGCCGGCGACCCCAGCCTTATCATCTACGCCGCTGTCCGCCAGCTGGGAAGCAAAACAATCGTCACCAACGGCGACCAGACTGACACAATCTTTGAAGGACTCAAAAAAGGCGAGACTTTCGAAGAGTCGCTCCGAGTGCGCAAATACGAGCACGACGCCCCGAATTTCACTCCCCGCATTTCCTCTTTGCTCAATGTTGAGGGCGGAAAATACGACTACGCAATCTCAATCCTTAAAAGTGACTCTGGAAACGGCGACAACTGCCTCCGCTTCACTTACACCTACGACAATCCTCAGAAGGGCGAAGGGCACTTTATCCACACATACATGGGTAACGGAAATCCCCTGCCAAGCTTTGAGGGCGAGCCGGAAAAGGTTGAAATCAAGGGTACAATCGACGAATTTGCCAGCATGATTTGGAATTCGCTCAACGAAGAGAACAAGGTTTCGCTTTTCGTTCGCTTCATCGACATAGCCACAGGCAAGTACGAAGAAAAGATTATCAATAAGAACAAATAATTGAAATCTCTCGTCTGCACGACTTTACTTGTTGAAACTTCTCCTCAGGGGCTTCCGCTGGGCGCGGCCTGCATTGCCAGCTCCATTAAGGCCGATTCCCGCACAAAAAAAGAATTTTCGGTCTCTCTGGCGGATTTTTCCCTTGAAGACGAGGACATCATACAGGCGAGGGAAAAGGGCGGAGACGAGGGAGTTTCCGCTCTCCTTGCAGAAAAACTTGCCGTCAAAAAGCCGGATTTTGTCTGTTTTTCGGTCTATGTCTGGAACCGAAGGATTCTTGAAGGAACTTGCCGCCTCCTGAAAAAAATGCTCCCTGACTGCCTCTGCATTGCGGGCGGACCTGAAGTGACGGCAGATCCCCTTTCTTTTGACAGCTTTGATTTTATGATTGCGGGTCAGGGCGAGCGGGCTATGGTGGAACTGCTCGACGCGATGGCAAAAAGCAAGGCAGGAATTACAGAGTGCAATGAAATCGGACGGGCTTTCGGCGTGCAGGGAGTTTATCGAACAGAAAATTCCCTCTCGGCTCCAAGTCCACATCCTGCGGGACATAATGAAATCGTCCGTGCCTGTCCTTTGCCGCCTGAAATGACGGCTTCCCCTTACCTTGACGGCACTCTTGATCCTTCAAAATACGGCGGTGCCCTTTGGGAACTTGCCCGGGGCTGTCCCTTCAAATGCTCTTACTGCTACGAGTCAAAGGGCGAAAAGAAAATCGCCTATTTCCCCATGGAGCGGCTTGAAAAAGAAATCGAGCTTTTCGCCAAAAAGAAAATCGCCCAAGTCTTCGTCCTTGACCCGACTTACAACGCAAGCAAAGAGCGGGCAATCAAAATGCTCAAAATAATCGAGAAAAAGGCTCCGGGAATCTTCTTTTATTTTGAAGCCCGCGCTGAATTCATCGACCGTGAGCTGGCAAGAGCCTTCGCCCGCATTCCCTGTTGCCTTCAAATCGGCCTTCAAAGCGCCAATCCCGAAGTTCTAAAAAATGTCCACCGCACTCTTGAAAAAAAACGCTTTGAAAAAAACATCGGATTTTTAAACGAAGAGGGTGTGACCTTCGGCTTCGATTTGATTTACGGTCTTCCAGGCGACAATTTCAAGGGC
>JAFUHS010000199.1 GCA_017468745.1 Treponema sp.
AAACTCTGTATCATCGGACAGAATCTGGACAAAAAAGCAATTTCTGCCGCACTTGATAAGTGTCTGGCCTAGGAAATTGAGCTGATTATCCAGCAATGCAGAACGCGGCTCCCTACGCGGAAAAAACACAGATTTTTCCGAGACTCACTCGTAACGAAGTGGAGAAACTCCCCCCGTGAGTTTCATCGCTTTCAGCGACCGGCTTCCTACGCGGAAAAATCACAGATTTTTCCGAGACTCGCCTTGAAACTCACCTCGTGAGTTTCATCGCCTTCGGCGACCGGCTCCCTACATATGAAATCCTTCGCCTAGGTAGATTTCTCTTGCTTCGGGGCTGTCGATGATTTCCTGGCGGCTTCCTTGAATTAAAATCTGACCGGTGCTTACGATAATGGCCCGGTCGGTGATTTCCAGCGTATCGCGGACATTGTGGTCTGTAATCAGGACACCAATTCCCCGATTTGCCAGCAATTTTATCATTCCTTTAATGTCCGCCACGGCGATTGGGTCAATTCCTGCAAAAGGTTCGTCCAGTAGCAGGAATATCGGCTCGATTGCAAGAGAGCGGGCAATTTCCGTTCGCCGCCGCTCCCCGCCTGAAAGAGTGTAGGCCAGCTGTTTTCGGATTCGGCCTATGGCAAATTCTTCTATCAGTTCTTCCAGTTTCTGTTTTTTTTCGGCTCTGGTCAAATCGGGGCGAGTCTCCAAAATAGACCAGATATTTTCTTCGACGGTGAGTTTCTTGAAAACGCTTGGCTCCTGTGGCAGATAGGAAATTCCCAGCTGGGCTCGTTTGAACATGGGCAGGGGGGTGATTCTCTTGTTATCCAGAAAAATCTCACCGGAGGTAGGCTTGTAAAATCCGACAATCATGTAGAAGCTGGTCGTTTTTCCGGCTCCGTTTGGCCCTAATAAGCCCAAAACTTCCCCGGTATGCATTTGAAAATCGATTCCCTGCACGACTTTCTTTTTTCCAAAGGACTTGTACAGGGAAGAAACGCGTAAAGTGTGCTGCGAACCAGAAATCCCTCCTTGGATTTCTGGATTCGAACGAGAATTTTCCCTTGGAAAATTCTCTCCTGTCTTAGCCCCTGCCTCCTGCAGGGCATTTTCTCCGGTGAGGGATTCGTTCTGTAAAGCCTGCTGCGAACCAGAAATCCCTCCTTGGATTTCTGGATTCGAACGAGAATTTTCCTCTGGAAAATTCTCTCCTGTCTTTGCCCCTGCCTCCTGCAGGGTATTTTCTCCAGTGAGGGATTCGTAGCCCTCGCTTCTAGTTTTCATTGCTTTTCTCCATTTTTTGCCGATGCTTCGGTTTCCGCTGATTCTTTTGCTTTTGCGTCTTCGTTCAGAATGTCTGTTACGCTTGGAAGCTCTGGTTTTTCATCCCCCTCTGGCAGTGTTTTCTTCTCGTCGGGATTCTTTTTTTCTTCAGTCGGTTTCTCTTCCTTCTTTGAGTCAGTGACAGTGCCTGAAACGCGGCCTGAAAGGGTGATTTCCTGAGATTCAAGGTTTAGCAATATCTCTTGCGCCCGGAAAGTATCCGCACCTTGAATGATTTTGGGATTTCCGCTCATTTCAAGCATTTGTGCTCCCTTTCGGTAAATGGCAAAAGCGGCGGTGCAAGTGTTGTTTTGTTGTTTAAGGGCGACACCAATCTGCATTGTGGCAATTTCTTTGTTTTGGTTGTATTCGATAATCTGAGCGTCTGCCGTGACATCATTTTCAATATCAAGCATATGAACAGAATCTTCCAGACGGGCAAGTTTTGTCTCACGGTCATAAAGCAGTTTTCCGCATGAAAAGTCCATTTTGGTCTCAAGATTTTTTCCTTCGACATTACCCTCTGCCTTGATATAGCGGAAATCATCTCCATTGAGGCTTATTAAATCTGCTTTAATCTCCATTGTTGCCGTTTTTACAAAAGCGTTCCCGGAAAGCCTCGTTTCATCCGTTTTGCTGCCTGAAACGCCTGTCATGGAGTCTGCTTTGAATGAGATTTCTTCTGAAAATCCCTTCGCAACTATTGAAAAAAACACAAGAAAAAACAAGAGCCGCCATTTTTTTGCGCCATTCTTCTGTCGACACGCTTTCCAGCCTTCGCTCACGCTCATAGCGCTTGGCGCTACTCCGGGCTTCCAATCGTGGGCGGGCATTTTAATCTTCCTGTTCATCTGTCTCTTCTCCATCCTTAGTTATTATCGAGCCAGAAACTGCGTCAGAGAACGAGAATGACTTGCTTACGCCGCTTGCGCTGAAACCATATCCGCTCATAGAAATATCTTTTTTTGACAGTTTTACTTCACTGTTCTTTCCGCTGGTAATCTGCTCTGTTTTTTTGTTAAAGTGGAGAGAGTCTGCCGAAATGCTCATATCCTGCTTGTGAAGATTGAGTTGAATGTCACCGTAAAGCGAGTATTCCTCATCGTTTGTGTTTGCGGCCATAAGCTGGCAGACTCCGGATGTCTCTTCCTTGCCTTCTTTGTCATAGGTTTTAAATTCTGTGTCTTTTGCGAAAACGGCATTGTCGCTCTTGTACTGCTCAAGCTGTCGGGCTGAAAGAGATATGTTCTTTTTACTGGCTTCATATTTTGTAAAGCGGGCGTTTTTGAAACTGAACTCAGGAATTGAACCTTCGGAATTCTCGGATTTCAAATAATTGAGCGAGCAGGAAAATGAGAAAATAATGAGAATAAAAGAGAAAATAAAAAGTGACTTTTTCATTATTTGCGTTATAATTTTAACATTAAGATTTGTTTGTTTCAACGGAGAAGATTTTAAACTCAAATCTTAAATTTATTTACAATTCGAAATTAAGGGTATATAATTAGACTATGGCAGATTTATTAACAGATGCAGAATTTGATATGTTCCGAAAAGTCATTTATGACGAAAGCGGAATTACTTTTTCGGCTACGAACCGTTCAATCCTTGATAGCCGTCTAAAAGAAAAATTACGAGAAAAACAGCTGGACTCTATCGAAGAATACTACCGTCTGGTTATGTCTAACAAAGAAGAGATGAAAATCATGCTCGACTCTGTTACTACAAACCTTACCCGATTCTTTCGCAATCAACCTCATTTTGATGCCCTTGTAAATTATGTTATCCCCCATGTCTTAGAAAACAAGCGCAAAACCGGCGATACAACGGTTCGTATTTGGAGCGCCGGTTGTTCAACAGGTGAGGAGCCTTATACCATCGCGATGATTTTGGCTGATATTCTTCCGCCGCCTTACAAATTCCAGATTACCGCATCTGATATTTCGCTCAAATGTCTTATGACAGGTCAAGCCGGCTTCTACCCTGAAGCCCGTGTAACAGGTATTCCTCAAAAATATCTTGACCGCTTCTTCACAAAAAATGACCGCGGCTATCAGGTAAAGCCTGAGCTTATGTCCACAATCAAGTTTGACTACCATAATCTTCGCAATGATTCTGGAGCACGCAATCTTGATGTCGTATTCTGCCGAAATGTTCTTATTTACTTTGATGAACCTGCTCAAAAGAATGTAATTGACCGTTTCTGGAATTCAATGGCGGCTCATTCCTACCTCTTTATTGGTCACTCAGAGAGTTTGTTTGGTATGGACACAAAATTTGAGTTTTTGAAAACCGACTGGGCGTGTCTATATCAGAAACAAGTCTAATTAAGCATATTTTAACTGTCTGCCTGCCACTTTTGGCAGACACAAAAGATCGGTCTGCAGGAACTTGTCTTGCAGACTGATTTTTTATTGGGAGGAAAAAATGGATGATATTTCTGTAGCAATTTGTGATGACTCTGCGCTCATGCGCAATCTTATTTCCCGTGTTATTGACGAAACGGAGGGCTTGACTGTTGCCGGGAAGGCGATGAATGGTCAGTTTCTTGTTGAAAAACTCGACCTTTTTAAGCCGGATGTAATTATCCTCGACATTGAAATGCCTGTTATGACCGGTGTCGAATTCTTGCGCTGGCGAAAGCAGAATAGAGTCGATGTTCCTGTCATCATTCTTTCCAGCATTGCAGAAAAGGGTGCTGCCGTTACGATTGAATGTCTTGAGCTTGGAGCCGCAGATTTCATCACGAAGCCTAACGGTTCAATCTCTGCTGACATCAGTTCCGTCTCAGACCGTCTTATTGAGCTTATCGCTTCTTACGGCGGCTCTTATGCCCGCCGTCACGGAAAACAAGTCCGTTCAAGCGACTTCTTCTCAAATCTTGGCTCTGACCGGCTTGTTGAGCGCAAGCTTGCCTCTAAACTGGGAGCCGACAAGGCAAAAGAATTCCTTTCAAGCACGGCTGCAAAACCTGCCGTTACGCCTATATCCTCTTTTGCTTCTCTTGGGCCAAAAGAGCCTGCTGTTATCGAGCCGCTTCGTAAGCCGGGCCGAATCGAAGTCATTGCAATCGGTATTTCAACCGGCGGTCCTAACGCTCTCCGCGATGTCTTCAAGATGATAGACCCTCACTTAAAGCAGCCTGTTCTTGTCGTCCAGCACATGCCTGCCGGCTTCACCAAAGAATTTGCGAATTCCCTCAATAAAATCTGCGCCCTCAATGTCAAAGAGGCCGAAGACAACGAGCCGATTGAAAGCGGCAACATCTACATCGCTCCGGGAAACTATCACATCTATGTAGAGCAGACTCCTCTCGGCAAAAAAATGCTTCGTCTTTCACAGGAGCCTCAGCGAAACGGTCACCGGCCGTCAGCGGATGTCCTCTTTGAGTCGGTGGCAAAAGTTTATCAGAACCGTGCCCTCGGAGTAATCATGACCGGTATGGGCAAAGACGGCGCTGTAGAACTCGCTGAAATGCGCAAACAGGGAGCCTGGACGCTTGGTCAGGATGAGGCAACGGCTATCGTTTACGGTATGCCGAAGGTTGCTTACGAGCTTGGTGGCGTTCAAAAGCAAGTTCCACTTGAAAAAATGGCGGACGAAATCTCTAAACTTGCCCGTGAAAATGCTTAGTTGTAGAAAAGACACAAATTACACTGATTGGCACGAATTATAATGAAAAGGCGACATCCTTATTTTTTGAGGATGCCGCCTTTTTTTTGTCCTTTAAAAATTATTCAATGCAAAAAAATACCCCGCTTAGATGCGGGGCTTGGTTCCAAGAAAGAAAACTCTGTTTGCCACAAGGTGAACAGAATTTTCTTACCGAGCGTATTCGACGATTCGTGTTTCGCGAATCATCGTGAGCTTTATGCGGCCCGGATAACGAATGTCCGTTTCGATTTGCTTTGCAATCTTTTGGGCAAGCTCTTTGACTTCGCCATCAGGGATTTTTTCGTTGTTGACCAGAATGCGAAGCTCGCGGCCGGCCTGAATGGCATAAGCCTTTTCGACTCCAGGAAACTTCTCGGCTGTTTCTTCGAGATTCTCCAGTCGTTTGACATAGTTGTCAACAGTTTCGCGCCTTGCTCCCGGTCTGGCGGCTGAAATTGCGTCTGCAATCTGAACAATGACAGCTTCAAGTGTCGTTGCCTCAACATCGTTGTGATGGGCTGCAATGGCATTGATAACGCGGGGGTCTTCACCCATCTTGCGGGCCATTTCTGCTCCGACTTCTGCGTGGTTCTGGTCGCTGTCGTTTTCAGCGCCCTTACCAATATCGTGGAGAAGGGCGGCCCGTTTGGCAAGTTCTTTGTTTGCTCCGACTTCTGCGGCAAGCAGAGAAGCAATTTCCGCAACTTCTTTTGAGTGAGTGAGGACATTCTGACCGTAGCTTGTTCGGAAATAAAGCCTTCCTAAAGCACGGACACCGTCCTGACTCATATTGTGGATTCCAAGGTCGAAGAGAACCTTTTCGCCCTCTTCGTAGATTTTCTGCTGAATCTCACGGGTAACCTTTTGAACGATTTCTTCGATGCGAGCCGGATGGATTCGGCCGTCCGTAACAAGTCGTTCAAGGGATTGTTTTGCAATTTCCTTGCGAACCGGGTCGAAACAAGAGATAACCACAGCTTCAGGCGTGTCATCGATGATGATGTCAACGCCAGTGAGTGTTTCCAAAGAACGGATGTTTCGTCCTTCACGACCGATAATCCGGCCCTTCATTTCGTCTCCAGGAAGCGAAACTGTCGTGACCGTTAAATCCCCTGTAGTCTCCGTGGCAATTCTCTGAATCGTTGAGACAAGGATTTCCTGAGCCTTCTTTTCTGCTGAAAGCTGGGCATCCTGCTCGATTTTATTAAGAAGTGCCTGAGCGTCATGGCGAGCATCGTTTTCAAGATTTTTGATGATTAAATCTTTTGCCTCTTTTGCCGAAAGACCAGAAATCCGCTCTAATTCTTTTCGGTACTGCTCTTCCTGAGCCTGAAGCTGCTCTTCACGCTTTTTCATTGCGCTGGCACGGTCGGCGAATTCAAGTTCTTTTTTGTCAAATTCCTCGGCTCGTTTGTCAACCAACTCTTCTTTTTTACTTACCCGCGCTTCATACTTCTGTACTTCGGCGCGTCGTTCACGATCTTCCCGTTCCTGCTGTTTTCGTTCACGAATGATTTGATCTTTTGCTTCAAGCAAAATTTCTTTTTTCTGTGCTTCTGCTTCCTTTATTGCATCCTGTCTTAAGCGTTCAGCTTTTTGTTCTGACGCAGATAGTTGAAATCTGGCATAACACCATCGAATAATCCATCCAAGAACGATTCCTGCAACCGGG
>JAFUHS010000200.1 GCA_017468745.1 Treponema sp.
AGCCATTTAATTAAACCTCTTTTAGTTTTTTTCGTGCAAAGCCGTTGCGATTGCGGCAACGACAGCATTTTGGTCGACAGCGGGCGCTACTGGCGCCGCGACATCAGTTTTAGCCTCTTCTTTGTCAAGACCAGCCGCATGAACGAAAATACGGAGACCGTTCATACAGATAATCATGACGACAAGAAAGCTGAAAACAACACACATACCGAGCAGAGTAAGGATAATACTCTGGTTAAGCATTTCAGCGATTGTCATAATTCCTCCAAAGGATATGAATCAAAATAGAATTTGCGTACAAGTATAGAGGATTTTTGATATTTACTCAATGTGAGCAAAGAAAAATTTACCTTTATTTTTTTTATTGACTTTTAAATATTCTCTATTAGAATAGAAGAAATATTTTCCGGAGGTACTAAAGAATGGAAAACATTAAAGGAACACAGACCGAAAAGAACTTGCAGACGGCTTTCGCCGGCGAATCTCAGGCCCGCAACAAATATACTTACTACGCAAGCAAAGCACGCAAAGACGGATTCGAGCAGATTGCAGACATTTTTGAAGAGACTGCCCGCAACGAAAAAGAGCATGCCAAAATCTGGTTCAAACTGCTCCACGACGGCGAAGTTCCGTCAACCATAGACAATCTCAAAGATGCAGCAGACGGCGAAAACTACGAATGGACAGACATGTACGAGGGTTTTGCCAAGACTGCAAAGGAAGAGGGTTTCCCAAGAATTGCAAAACTTTTCGAAATGGTTGGAGCAATCGAAAAAGAGCATGAGGAGCGCTACCGAAAACTCTTGGACAATGTAACAGGCGAAAAGGTCTTCTCAAAAGACGGTGATGTTATCTGGCAGTGCGCAAACTGCGGTCACATCGTTGTGGGTAAAAAAGCTCCTGCAGCCTGCCCTGTATGCGCTCACCCGCAGAGTTTCTTTGAAGTCAAAAAGAACAACTACTAAATAATTTCTGCAAAAAAAACGGTTTTCGTAAATGGAAACCGTTTTTTTTTTGTATCAGATAATTGATTTTACAGAACTTACAGGGAATCGGTCAGAATTTTAACCAAATCATCTTCCGTAAGGGGTGCCCAGGCATTTTCCAGCCCCTCATTTACCGCGATATGATGAGCCATTTCCTTAATCCTGCTTTCGTCAATTCCAACTTCCTTTAAGTGCATGGGGATTTCGATAGACTGGAAGAAGCCGTAGGTCTCATCGATTGCCCTGTTTGCAATCTCGAATTTTTCAAGTCCGGAATCAATGCCAAAGACATTCACGCCGTATTTTACGAACCGGTCCACAGTCTTATCATTTAAGATAAAGCGCATCCAGCGTGGAGTGATGATTGCCAGCCCCTCACCGTGAGTGATGTCGTAATAGGCACTTAAAGCATGCTCTATACCGTGGCAAGGCCAGCCAGATGGACTGTTTCCCAAAGAAAGAATACCATTACAACCATAGGTACAGCAGAGCATGAGTTCGGCTCGGGCACGATAGTCACTTGGATTTTCAAGGGCAATTTTTGTGTTTGCCATCAGGCTTTTCAACATGGACTCACAGAAACCGTCGTTCAAGAGAGTGCTGTCACCGCAAAAATACTGCTCAATAGTGTGGTTCATTGCGTCCGCACAACCTGCCGCCGTCTGTTTTTTTGAGACCGAGAAAGTATAGGTTGGGTCAAGGATTGAGCAGACCGGGAACAAAAGGGAATCCATGTAACCGATTTTATCGTTGGTCTCCGTGCGGGAAATAACGCCGCCACAGTCATATTCGCTTCCAGTCGCCGCCAGAGTTAGAATATCCACAATGGGCAGGGCGGCTTTTGCCTTGGCCTTGTAGGAAATCAAATCCCATGGATCCCCATCATATTTTGCTCCTGCAGCAATTGCTTTTGAGCAGTCAAGGACACTTCCGCCACCTACGGCAAGGATTACATCAATATCCTTTTCCTTACAGATTTTTACGCCAGCTAGCACAGACGGGTCGTACTTAGGGTTAGGCTGGATGTCTGAAAGCTCGTAAATCTCAAAATCCCTGAGCAGTTCCTTTACCTTGTCGTAAAGCCCGATTTTTTTTATGGAGCCGCCACCATAAGTCAAAAGTATTTTTTTCCCAAGCGGAGCCATTACCGCCGGAAGATTTTTCACCGAGCCTTCACCAAAAATAAGGCGGGTTGGTGTCATGTAGTCAAAATTCTGCATTATTTTTCCTGATTAAAACAAATCGCTCATTCCGTAGAGTTTTCCTGGGGCAAGCTCGCCTGATTTGAGTTTTGCTGTAAGCACCTCAAGGGCGGTCACGCTGCCACGGGCAAATCCCTCACGGCTTCTTGCCCTGTGGGTGAGTTCAATTTCATCTGCGGGAGAGTCAAAGAAGACAGTGTGAGTTCCGGGCACGAAGCCCACGCGGGTTGAAGAGACATGAAGCTCGTTTGCCTTTGGCTTTTCGTGGAAAGCGTCAAAGACCATCTCGTTTTTTGTTTTGTTTCCCTTCATAACACGGCGGGCAACTTCAAGAGCCGTTCCGCTGGGAGAATCAGCCTTCTGGTTGTGGTGGGCTTCCCAGACGGCGACATCATATTCAGAATAGTCGGCCATGATTTTTGCCGCTTCCTCAACGATTTTATAGAACATATTCACGCCGATTGAGAAATTTGAAGAGCGCATACAGCTTCCATTTGAGGAGGCGCAGAGTTCCTCGATTTCGCCCTCTGACTTTGCCCAGCCCGTAGTTCCGCAAACCACAGGAATGCCGAGGGGAATGAGAGCCTTTAAATTTCCGATAACAGCCGTCGGGTGGCTGAATTCAATGACACCCTCTGCCCCACTCTTTTTGACTGCCTGGGCAACGGCATTTCCGTCTCCGGCAGGAACGAGAGCCGTAGCGTCTTTTGCGGCGACATCAATCGTAGCGACGACATCATGCCCCATTGCTTTTGCGCAGGTCTCAATCATGTGACCCATTTTTCCGTATCCGACAAGTGCTATTTTCATAAATGAATTCTCCTTTTAAAACAAAGCCTTATGCAATATTTTTACCACATCGTTTGCCTGATTTGCATCTACAAGCATCGAGATATTGACTTTGCTGGCTCCCTGAGAAATCATCTGAACATTGATGTTTTCTTTGGTGAGTGCGTTGAAAGCATCCGAAAGAATCGAACTTGAATGGGCGGCGTCACAGATGAGGGTGACGATAGCCTTTTCTTTCGTGGCCTTGACCTCGGCGACCCTGGCCAAATCCTCCAGAAGCCCCGTAAGGTCAGCCTTCGTGTTCACCGTGAGGGAAACAGAAACCTCGGAAGTTGCGATTACATCGATTGAGATGTTCCATTTGAGGAACTGATTGAAAATATGGGCAAGGAAGCCTGCCGCTCCCAGCATCCGGCTTGACTGAATGTCAATCAGAGTGACATTTTTAACGCTGGTAATAGCCGTAACGCGGGGTGTCGCCCCGGAATGTTTTTCCACGATGACAGAGCCTGCGCTCTTGATGTTGTAGCTGTTCTTTACGCGGACAGGAGTTCCGGTTTTCCGGCATGGAATCATGCTTCTCGGATGCAGAACCTGAGAGCCGAACATGGCAAGTTCCTGAGCCTCTTCGTAAGTGACTTCGCCAACAGTGCGGGCTTCCTTTACGATTCTGGGGTCAGTGGTGAGGATGCCGTCAACATCCTTCCAGGTCTGGATTTCGTCGGCTTTCATTGCGGCGCCAATCATTGTGGCGCTTAAATCCGAGCCGCCCCGTCCCAGAGTCGTGATAATTCCGTTCTTGTCCTTGGCGATAAAGCCCGTGACGATAGGAATTTCTTTCTGTTTTCCGTTTTTGTAGTCATTCAAGTGTCTGGGGATGTTTTCCCAGACTTCATCAAGCAGTTCCGCGCTCATGTAGTTGGAATCGGAAATCATGCCGATATCCCATGCGTCGTAGAATTTTGCGGCAGTGCCCTGCTTTTCAAGATAGGCTGCCATCATGCGAACGCTCATTCTCTCGCCGAAAGAAACAAGATAGTCACGGGTGCGTTTTGTAAGCTCGTGAAGCATTGAAATGCCGGTGAGCAAAAATTTAAGTTCTTCAAGAAGTTCTTTGATGGCAGGAACATCGATTTCAAGTTCCCTGGCCGTGTCGAAGTGAAGTTTTTCGACCTTTGCAATATCAACCGTACCCTTAACGGCCATGTCTGCCGCGTCAAGGAGATGGTCTGTGGTGTCGCCCATGGCACTCAAAACAACGACCGGGCGCTCATCCTTAAAATTCTGAATAATTGAAGCAACATGACGGATTCTCTCTGCATTCGCCACAGAAGAGCCGCCGAATTTCATAACTATCATAATGGGGATATTCTAGCGAAAATACCGACCTTACGCAATCTTAAACAGTTTTTACCTCGTAAGAAGATTACAGTCAATTTTCCAGAGAAATTGACATAGCGGGAACTACGACATTTGGCATAATTCTTATTTCGGCGTGGCAATCAAAGCTTGTGTGCCCAAAAACAAGATACCAGCCCTTGTAGACAGGCTCGCTTGAAAGATTCTTATCCTGTAAGAGCGAAAACTGTCTGCATCCTCCGAAAAAAAATGTACTTTAGTTTCTGCTAGAACCGCTCCACTTCTTCAAGGCTTGGCAGGGCTGGAATGGCTCCCCGCCGGGTCACGCAGATTGAAGCCACAGTGTTTGCGAATTTCAAATCTGATTCAAGTTCTTCTTTCGTGAAATCAAGGGGATTTTCCCGCCGGGTCAGTCTGTAAAGGATGCCGCCTGTAAAGCTGTCGCCCGCCCCGGTGGTGTCCACCACATCGATTTTTCTCACAGGGATTGCGCCTGAGATTCTCTTTCCGTCGGAGACTTTCGCCGCATAGAAAACGCCTTTTGCCCCTAGGGTAATCATGGCAAGTCTTGCTCCCAGATCGAGGATTTTATTTTCCCCCTCCTCCGTGCTCATATTTTCGCCGAAAAGAAGCGCAAGCTCTTCATCACTCACCTTTACCGTGTCGGCAAGGGGGAAAATGCTTTTCATCACTTCGATTGCGTCAGTCTGCCCCTTCCAGAGATTCGCACGGTAGTTGGGGTCATAGGAAACAAGGCCGCCCGCCTTTTTTACGATTTCGATTGCCTTGAGGGTAGCAGATTTTGCAGGCTCGTCCGTGAGGGAAAGGGAGCCGATATGAAGAATCCTTGCGTTTTTGAGCATTTCTTCGTCCAGGTCTTTTGGAGCAAGCTGAGTGTCCGCGCCCGGATTTCTGCAAAAGGAAAAATGTCTCTCTCCGCTTGGGTCAAGGCTCACGAATGCAAGGGTTGTGTGCTGGCTCTCGCAGTAACGCATTCCGCTGGTGTCCACGCTGATTTTTTCAAGAACACGGCGCACGTCCTCGCCGAAGGAATCCCGGCCGGTCATGCCGATAAAGGCTCCCCGTCCGCCCAATTTTGCCACCGCACTCACGCAGTTTGCGGGAGCGCCGCCAGCGTTTTCCTCATAAAGATTTTTGCCCTCGGCGTTGGTACCAGCGAAAGTGAAGTCAATCAAAATCTCACCAAGAGCAACAACATCGTATTTTTTCATATAGTTCTCCTTCATTTTTAGACGCGGATTCACGCAGATGCACGCGGATAGTATTTTGATAAATGAAAATCGCCTGCAAAATACGAAAATTTTTCACCTATGTAATACAAAATCTGCGTTTATCAGCGTGCATCTGCGTCAGAAAAACAATTTCTCCAGTTTCTCGTAAGTAAGCTCCGCCGTGGAAGGAAGGCACAAATCGGCTTCTGGAAGCTCGTTCGTGCTTTCGATTCCCACGGCTTTCATACAGGCTTTTTTGATTGCATCCACGCCAGAAAGAGCGTCCTCAATGCCCACGCAGTCCGTGTACCAGACTCCGCACCTCTCAGCGGCTTCAAGGAAAAGATCTGGCTCAGGCTTGGCTTTCTGAACTGCGGCGGCATCGGCGATTGCAGCAAAATAGTCCCTTAAGCCCAGACGCTCCAAAATCGCAGGCGCATTTTTGCTGCTAGAGGCAAGGGAAGCCGCAACTCCGTGAGCCTTTAAGTCTTCAAGGAGTTTTTTGATTCCGGGAAGAATGTCCTTTTCGGAAAGGCTTTCCAGAGATTTTTTGTAGATTTCGTTTTTCTTGAAACACCAGGCAGCCTTTTTTTCCACCGACCACTCCACGCCGTTTTCTTTGAGAATCACTTCAAGGGAAGCCTCGCGGGAAATACCTAGAAGTTTTTTGTTCATGTCATCGTCAAAACGAAGTCCTTCTTCTTCTGCCATAGTCCTCCATGCCTTGAAATGAAGGGGAGCCGTGTCGGTGACAACGCCGTCCAAATCAAAAAGCACGGCACGGACTTTTCGTCTGAGGGAAAATGATTTTGATTCCCCGGCTTTGAGGGTGAATTTTTCATTTCTGTGGGTCAGTTCCAGTTCCTTTCCTTCTTTTAGAGTGTAAACAGCCTCGTCCTGAGTGAGGGTAACTGAAAGAAGATTACCGCGAATCGTCAGGGAGAAAGAAAATTTCTTCCACTCTTTGGGAAGGTGAGGATTGAAAGAATATTCTCCGCCGTAGTCCTCAAAGCCAGCAAATCCGTAGACCACGCTCATCCAGCTTCCAGCCATGCAGGCCGTGTGGATTCCGTCCCGGCTGTTTCCGTTCACATCGTCAATGTCCATGCGGACGGTTTTGTTGAAATAGTCCAGGGCTTTTTCCTGATTGCCGGTCTGGGAAGCCATAATGCTCATGATGCAGTGGGAAAGGGAAGAGTCTCCTGTGGTGTATTTTTCATAAAAATTAAAATTACGGATTTTTTCGGCAAGAGTGAATCTGCGGCTGAGCAAAAATTGTGCCAGAACCAAGTCGGGCTGCTTCAAAACCCGGTGGCGGTAAATCACCAGAGGATGATAGTGGAGCAAAAGGGGATAATTAGACTTGGGCGTGCCGGCGAAATCCCAGTCCGCCTTGTCCATAAAGCTGTCGTCTTGGGGGTAAATGCCGTTTTCTTTGTCAAAAGGAATGTACATGTTTTGGGCAATATGCTTCCATTCAGCTTTTTCAGAGTCAGAAGCGGCATCTCCCGCCCGCCGAGCCGAGATTTCAAGATTTTCCCGGGCCATGAGATTGGTAAAGGCGTTGTTGTTGACGATTGCCGTGTACTCGTCAGGGCCTGTCACGTCGTTGATGACAAATTTTCCGCCCTTGCTGGGAGCAAAACTTCCCAAAGAAGCGTACATACGAGCACTTTGAGCTGACATTTCTTCCACAGTGGCTTTGTCAAAGGCAAGTCCCGTCTCATTTTCGTGGGCGTTCAAGAATCTGTTCAGGGCAAAAATGATGTCAGCATTGATGTGATACTGGGCAGTTCCCGCCGGGAAGTAGGCGCTAGTCTCTTCCCCTGAAATCGTTCGCCAGGGATAAAGGGCACCTTTTAAGCTCATGACTTTTGCCCTTTCTCGTGCCTTGTCCAAAATAGAAGCCCTGTATTCCAGCAGTTTTTTTGCCACATTTGGAGCCGTATATGTGAAAACCGGGCAGACATAGCTTTCGGTATCCCAGAAGAAGTGGCCCTCATAACCTTCCGAAGTAAGGCCCTTTGCCGCTATGCTCACCCTGCCGTTCCGCCCAGCCGACTGGAGCAGGTGAAAGAGATTGAAATGCAATGAATCCTGCAAGGAAGATTTTCCCGCATCTTCAGGATTTTCATTTTCTTCTATATTAAT